>JANNXB010000095.1:0-10084 GCA_031409355.1 Betaproteobacteria bacterium
GAGGAAAACGGCGTTGCGGTCCTTGCCGAAATTGCCGAACACTTCGGCATCCGACATCAGCCCGCCCGGGCTGATGCCGAAGATGAAGCGGCCCTTGAGCATGTGGTCGAGCATCGCCACTTGCGCCGCGATCGCCGCCGGGTGGCTGTTGGGCATGTTGACGGTGCCTGAGCCGAGCACGATGTTCTTCGTCTCGTGCGCGAGGCTGGCGAGGAACATGAGGCAGGAGGTCACGTTCTCGGCGAGATCGGTGACATGCTCGCCGACGAAGGCCTCGGCGAACCCCAGCCGGTCGGCGAGCAGGATCGCCTCGCGGTCCTCCGGCAGCGTGTCCGTGGGGCTGCGCCCCGGCGGGTGCAACGGCATCATGAATGTGCCCAGCTTCATTATCCATTCTCCACGAGTTCTATGTTGCCGCTGCGCGCCGATTTGAACACGGCCTCGAGCGCCGAGATGTTCGCGATCATCTGCTCCTGCGGCACGGGATACGGCGCGCGCCCTGCCGCAGCATCCGCGAATGCCTCCAGATTGGCGAGCACTGCTTTCGCAGGCGGATAGTTTTTGCTTTCTCTCTTCTTTCCTCTTAATTCATACGTCAACGTCCACCCCTCCGGGGATTCCGGATGCGCCTTGTCACGCACCTCGGCCCAGCCCTTGCTGCCGTAAACCGCGAACCGGCCGTCGAAAGGCGTGGCGAGGATGGCACTGATGAGGGAATTGCTTCCTGACTGATGTGAAACCAGGAGTCCAAGAGTGTCGCCATTGACGAGATTGCTGCCGAGCTGCCGGACCCGCGTGCAGGCGTTGGCCGCCGGGCCGAGCAGCCCGATCGAGAGATCGAGCAAATGGATGCCGGTGGCGGTCATCGGGCCGGCCGGCGCTTCCTTCTCGGTCAGGCGCCAGTTGTCCGCCGGCATCGAGAGGAATTTGTCCTGGCTGAAATTTCCCTCGACCTGCAGCAGCGTGCCCAGTTCGCCAGCGGCGGCCATGCGGAACAGTTCGACCACCGGCGGCTCGAAGCGCTTTTCGTGGCCGACCGCCAGCACGACGCCATTGGCGTTGCAGGCCGCCACCGCCTTTAGCACATCCGCGCGCGTGAGGGAAAGCGGCTTCTCGCAAAAAACGTGCTTCTTCGCGCCGGCCGCGCGCACGATCTGCTCGCAGTGCTGCGAATGCGGCGTGCACAGGACGACCGCCTGGACCGCGGGGTCCTTCAGGACCTTCTCGAATTCCTTTTCTACCGGAAATTCGAATTCACCAGTCACCGCGACGTCGACCCCGACCGTTATCCGGAGTTTCGAGTTGCCTTTCAACAGGCCGGCAATGGTGCGGCCCCACCAGCCGAGTCCGACAACCGCGACGCGCAGTGGAGAACCCGGCATCAGTCGACCGTCGCTCCCGACTCCTTCGCCAGCTTGGCCCAGCGTTGGGTCTCGGCCGCGACGTAGGCGGCGAACGCGGCGGACGACGGACTGGTGACGACCTCCACGCCGCCCTTTCCCAGGCGATCGACGATATCGGGATGCTTCATCGCCTGCAATACCGCCGCGTAGAGGCGATCGACCGCGTCTTTCGGCGTGCCGGTGGGAACAAAAATTCCCTGCCACGAACCCGAAGTGCTGTCCGGGTAGCCGGACTCCGCCATGGTCGGGACGTTCGGCAGCTGCGCCAGCCGCTTCGGGCTCACCACCGCCAGTGCCTTGAGCCTCCCTCCCTGGATATGCCCTATCACCGAGGAAACGGTGGTGAACATCAGATGCGTTTCACCCGCGATCAGCCCGTTTGCCGCGGGGCCCGCGCCGCCTTTGTACGGTATGTGCACCATGTCCAGGCCGGCGGACTTGCGCACCACTTCCATCTCGAGGCGGTTCTGGCTGCCGCTGCCCGGCGACGCGTAGTTGATCCTGCCGGGATGAGCCTTGGCGGCAGCGATCAAATCCTTGATTGAGTTTGGCTGGAACGACGGATGCGCGACGAGCACGCCGGGCACGTCCACGACCTGCGTCACGGCGATGAAATCCTTGGTGGGAACCACCGGCAGGCTCGGGAACACCCCGGGGTTTATCGCCACCGTGCCGACATTGCCGAGGTAGATCGAGTAGCCGTCCGGCGCGGCGCGCGCGGCCGCCTCCAGCCCGAGGTTGCCCGAGGCGCCGGCGCGGTTCTCGATCACGATCGGCTGGCCGAGCAGTTCGCCCAGGCGATTCTGGAATATCCGCCCGACGAAATCCGAGGCGCCGCCCGGGGCGAAGGGAATGATCATGCGCACCGGTTTGACGGGATAGCCCTGCGAAAACACAAGGCTAGGCGTGAGGGCAAGAAGGACGGGGACAAGAAGGACGGCAAGGACTCTCATGCTTCCTCCGATGTGATGGGCAGGGGTACGGCGCGTTTCAGTTTCGCGGACAGGTCGAAAGCCTTGGTCAGCATCAGGCGATTGTGCGCCTCCGCCGCCGTGGCGTGTTGGGTCGGCAGCCCCATCGACACCCGGTTCAGCCATTGCTCGGTTTCCTCGCGCATCGGGCCGCGCAGCTCGCCCAGCGCCATGTCGCCCGGCGGGTAGCTGCCCAGGAAATCGACCTTGCGCGTCGAATCCGGCGCGTAGCCTTCAGATTGTTTTACTTCAGTAGCAAGAACAATATCCCGATGGGTATCGTCGATCGTGAGCACACCTTCCGTGCCGGTGATGCCGACCTCCAGGCTGTACACCGCGCCCGGCCAGACGACCGGCAGCGCCCAGGAGATGGACGCGTGGTAGATGCTGCCATCCTCGAAGGTGATCATGCCCGCCGTCGCATCGATGCCCTTGCAGATCGGCCCCAGCGCCTTGTCGATCGAGCGCGCATAGACCTCCACCGGGCGCTTCGCTTCCATCATCCACATGACGATGTCGAGCGCGTGCGTGCCCGAGATGACCATCGGCGAGATCTTCGACGGGTCGCTGGTGCGCCGGTAGTTGTCCAGCGCCACCAGCCGGTTCATGAAGGCGCGCGACGTGACCATGGTGACATCGCCCAGCTGGCCGGTGCGGACCTTCTCCTTCGCCGTCAGCCAGCGGCGGCGGAAGCGCTGCGTGTAGCCGACCACGGCGTCGACCTTTGATCCTTGAATTGCTTTCAGTACACGTTCGGAGTCCTTCAATTCCGTAGCAAGAGGCTTTTCAATCATCAAGCTCAGGTTTCTCTCGACCGCCGCAAGGATCGGCTCGACGTGCAGGTGCTCGTCGGTGGAAATGATCGCCGCCGTTATCTCCTGCCTTTTCAACAAGGCTTGAAAATCATCCGTGACGAAATCGGCGTTCACCTTCGAAGCAACGAGATCACGTCGCTCCTTCTTCAGGTCGCAAACCCCGATGAAGTCGACCATCGGATGGCGCGCGGCCACTTCACCGCGGAACAGCCCGACCCTGCCCGCGCCGATGATGGCGAGGCCGATGCGCTTAGGCTGCTTTTTCAAGCGACTTCCCTTTGGAAATCTTCAGGGGCAGGTCGACGGGCAGGTTCTTCTCCGCCGAGAGGTCGGCGGCGATGTAGAGCTCCATCACCATGCGCGCGTGCTCGGGCGTCACCATCACCGGCCGGTCGTAGGCCACGGCCTCGAGGAAGTGGACGGTTTCGGCCGCCATCGGCCCGGCGTAGGTGTGCTCCACTGCTTCGCCCGGCATGGTGGACATCGGCAGCTGCATGCCCTTGGACATGGTATTCAGCACCACGTCGCGATGGCTGTCGTCCACCATCACCGCGCCTTCGGTGCCGACCATCTCGATCCAGGTGGTGGAAAAATTCGGGTAGCCGGGCGGCAGGCTCCAGCCGCCGCCGACCACGAAGGACAGTCCAGAATCCATGGTCACCGTCATCCACTGCGAGTCGGGCACATGCTGCGCCCCGGCCTCTCGCATGGCGCCGAAGTTGACCTGCGAGTAGACGCGCACCGGCTTCGCCGGCTCCAGGCACCAAAGCACAAAGTCCAGGTCGTGCGTCGATTCCATGGCCGCGGGCGAGAGCTTGATGCGGCCGCTGATCTTCTTGCCCAGGCTGCGCGTGATGTGGCGGCTCACCAGCGCGCTCACCGGCCGGCCGATGCTGCCGTCGCGGATCGACCTGCGCACGTAGGCGAATTTCGGATTGAAGCGCTGGGAGTAGCCGATCGTAAATTTAAGTTTATTTTTCTTTGAAAGTTTAATTAACTCATCTGCTTCCGACAGTTCAAGCGCGATCGGCTTTTCCAGGAAGACATGCTTGCCTGCCGCAAGGAAATCGCGCGTCATCGGGTAATGCGTGTCTTCGGGCGTCGCGGAGACGTAGACCGCTTCGATCTCCGGATTGCCGAGCAGGTCCTTGTAGTTCCCTGTCCTGCTCTTTGCGTTGGTCTTCCTGGCCATTTCCTCAAGCCGTTCCGGGCGCGTTTCCGCGAGGTGCAGGCTCTTCACCAGCGGATGCGCGGCACAGGTTTCCGCGCGAATGCCGCCGCACCAGCCCGTGCCGACGATTGCCACGCCGATCTGCTTCATAATGTTTCCTTCCTCCTGACAACAATAATACGCGAGGCCGTATGCGCACGATAGACATTCACGCCCACTGGTATCCCGAGGAATGGCTGAAACTCTTCGAGAAGGATGGCCCGAAGGAAGGCGCGAGCCTCGAGCGCACGGCGAAGGGCTACACCATCCGCACCGAGCGCATCACCAACGCCTTCAGCGACGAATTCGTCAGCCTCGACCTGCGCCTGCAGGGCATGCGGCGCCAGGGCGTGGACATCCAGGCGCTCTCGCTCACCGCACCGATGGTGAACTGGGCCTCCCCCGGGCTCGGCCTGGCGCTTTCGCAGGCCTACAACGATGCCGCCAGCGCGGCGCACCTGAAGCACCCCGGGCAACTTTTCGGCCTCGCGATCCTGCCGATGCAGGCGCCCGCACTCGCGCTGAAAGAACTGGAACGCTGCTCAAAGCTCCCCGGCATGCGCGGCCTGTACGTCGCGACCAACATCAACGGCGCGGACCTCGACGAAAAGCGCTTCTGGGATGTATATGCGAAAACCGAAGAACTGGGTTGGACCATGTACCTGCACCCGGTCGACACCATCGGCCGCGAGCGCACCACGCGCTACTACCTGAAGAACCTGCTCGGCAATCCCTACGACACCGGCGTCGCCGCCGCGCACCTGGTATTTGGCGGCGTCCTGGACGCCTTCCCGAAGCTGGAAGTAAACCTGCCGCACGCCGGCGGCACCTTCCCCTGGTTGATCGGCCGCCTCGACCACGGCACGAAGGTACGCCCGGAACTCAAGCACATGAAGCGCATGCCGAGCGAATACCTGCGCCGCTTCAGCTACGACACCATCGGCCACGACGACCGCATCAATTCGAACCTGGTGCGCCTGGTCGGCGCCGACCGCGTGCTGCTCGGCACGGACTACTGCTTCGACATGGGGCTCACGGATCCTGTCGCGACGATCTCTCGCATCGAGGGACTGGGCGATGCGGAGCGCGCGATGATCAAAGGCGGCACAGCAGCCCGTCTTTTACGCCTCTAGAGCCATCATTCCCGCGAAAGCAGAAATCCAAGGACTATCTAGATTTTTCCCCTTTGGCAGCCTGGCCCCGGAGCAGAAACGTCTTCGGATACTGCCCTTCGCCGCAAATCTTGAAGGATCCGAAGTCCTTGTACCAAGGTCCATCGGGCGCCTCGGGTTCAGACTGCCTCCATGCCTTCAACTGGTAGAGGTCTTCAGCGCTGATCTTGCGTTCGCGCAGTCTCTCGAACAGGTGGTCGCGAAGCGCCGTAGGAAGCCCTGTCCACTGGACCTTCGGCATTACTCACCGAAGGTCATTCGGACGAGTTCTTCCTTGAGACGTTTCTGCTCATCCGGATCGCGGGTGCGTGAGAGACGGTCGGTGCACTCGAAGAAGCGCTTTTTCTCCTGCTCCCGGGCGTCGAGCCCGGACTTGATTAGATCCGCGATGACGCGACTAGTGCTTGTCTTGCTCGTTTGCGCCAGAGCTCTCACCCGGCGCGCAACGCGTGCGGGAAGGCTGACGCTTTGACGGACGGACTTTTCTGCGATCGGCATGGCGTCAGGATACACCACCATGCACCACAATGCATCACTTGGCTATAGCGTAGGGTTGGCGTTCTCGCCGCCAAGGGCCGCGAGGCCCCAGCTGGAGAACTGCGCGTCGCTGCTGAAGCTGAAGTGCCCGCCGAGCGCGTGCGCGTCGCGGAAGATGCGCTGGATCGGGTAGCTGTCGTAGATGCCGTTGGCGCCCGCCATGGCGTGCAGCAGGTCCACCGCCTCGTTCGCGATCTGCGCCGCGTAGGCCAGGTCGCGCTTGAAGCGAAGTTTGGTTGGCGCATCCGCCGCGGCGCCGGTGCGCGCGATTTCCATCGCCTCGTGGCAATTGCGGCGCAGCAGTTCGCGCGCGGCGTCGATGCGCGCGCCCGCAGCGCCGATCCGGACCTGGATGGTCTGGATGTCACGCATCTTGAGGCCCTGGTAGTTGGTGCTGCGCTTTACCACCGACTCAATGGTCAGATCGAGCGCTGCCTGCGCATTGCCGACCGCCACCCCGCCGATGCCGTGCGCGGCCATCGCGGAAAACGGCACGCGGTAAACCGGGCCCGGGTTGCCCTTTGCGCCGGGGAACGGTACGCCGCCACGCAGGTCGTAGGCGCATAACGCGCGGTACTCCGGCACGAACACGTCCTTGGCGACCACGGTCATGCTGCCGGTGGAGCGCATGCCGAGCACATGCCAGTCGTCCACCACCTGATACTCGGACTTGTGCAGCAGGCACATGCGGTGGTCGACGACCTTCTCGCCGTCGCGCACCGTCACCGCCAGCATGTTCCAGTCGGCGACGTTGACGGCGCTGGAGAAATTCCAGCGCCCGCTGACGAGAAATCCACCGTCCACTTTTTTGCCGCTGCCTTGCGGGTAGGCGATGCCGGAGGCGATCAACGCTTCCGGGTCCTTGCCCCAGACCTCCTCCTGCGCACGCTCGTCGTACAGCGCCAGCATCCAGTGGTGGATCAGCAGGTTGCCGACGTTCCAGCCGGTGGAGGCGCAGCCGCGCGCGATCATCTCGGAGAAATCCACGTAGGCGACGTAATCGAGCTCCATGCCGCCCCAGCGCTTCGGCTGGAGTACCCGCATCACGCCGGTGCGGTGCAGGTCGACCAGGGTTTCCTGCAGCAGGACGCGCTCCTCTTCCGCGCGCGCGGCGCGTTTGCGCAGCACGGGGATGAGCGACTGCGCGCTTGCCAGCGCTTCCTCGTAGCCGACGCCGGCGAAGCTCGGCGCCTTGGCTGGAACAGCCCTGGGCGCGTTCATTGCGCGGTCACCCGCTCCATCTTGGAATAGTCCTCGCCGCCCCAGTCGGGCGCCTCCTTGATGCCGAAAAAGTTCAATTCGATGGTGATGCCGTTCGGATCTTCGACGAACAACTGGTAGAGCTCGGACTCGGGCAGGCTGCGCGGCCGGAACTTCATGCCGAGCTTATTGAAGCGCTCGACGAATTCTTTCGGCTCGGAAGCGAGGAAGGCGATGTGGTCGACCACGCCGGTCTTGTGGTTGACCGCGTTTTTCGGCGTGCCCAGGTAGTACATCTCCTGATTCGGGATGCCGGCCGGGCCCATGTGCACCTGGATCTTGCCGTTGATGCCGAGCCAGTAGCCAGGAAACGGAAAATCCGGGCGCGGCATCACTTCGAAACCGAGGACGCCGACGTAGAAATCCTTGGTCTGCTCCAGGTCGTTGGCGCGGACGAAATAGTGGTTCAGTTCGGTCAGGGGCATGGCCGCCTCCTTTCGATGTTCAATCTCTATTCTGAACCACTAAGCCTTGCCCCGGCCATGGGAGGTCGGCAGTTTCGCGAGTTCGGCGACCCGGGCCTTGTCGGGCTCGAATCCCAGGCCCGGTGTTTCCGGCAGTTCCAGCCAGCCGTCGACGGGCGCGGGCAGCGGACCGTAAATGGCCTCGCAGACCCTGACCGCCGGGACGTGGTACTCGACCAGCCCGCCGTTCGCGAGCCCCGCGTGCAGGTGCATGTTGTGGTGCGCCCAGGCGCCGCCGTTCGCCATTGGCAGGTTGTAGGCCGAGGCGATGCCCGCGATGCGCGCGCATTGCGTGTAGCCGCCGCTGATGACGACGTTCGGCTGGATGATGTCCAGCGCGCGCGACGCGATCAGGTCGCGGAAGCGCCACGCCAGCCCCTCGTTCTGGCCGGCTGCGAGGGGGATCCGGGTCTGGGCTTTCAGCTTGAGCAGCGAACCGATGTCGTTTTCCTTCACCGGCTCCTCAAAAAAACTCAGATTGAACTCCTCGAGCGAACGGGCAAGGCGCGCAGCGTGGAAGGAGTCCAGGCTGCAGTTGGCGTCGACATGCAGGTCCACCTCCATGCCGATCGCGTCGCGCACCGCGCGCACGCGGCGCGCGTCCTCGGCGATCACGTCTTCGATCAAGCGCGGTTCGTCGCGCCGCTGCAGCGCGTGGTGGCCGACCACCATCTTCAGCCGCTTGTGGCCGCGTGCCACCCACCACTTCGCCGCCGCCGCGAGTTCCTCGCGGTTGTAGGCGCCGATACCAAAAGTCGTATACACGGGTACCTTGCCGCGCGCGCCCCCGAGCAGGCGCCAGACGGGCTGGCCCAGCGCCTTGCCCTTCAGGTCCCACAGCGCCACATCGACGGCGGCGATCGCGTGGCTCGCATACCCGGTCTGGCCGCGTGGGCTAAGCAACCAGTACATCTTTTCCCACAGCCGCTCGTGCGCCAGAGGATCTTCATTTTTCAGATTTTCGGCAACGACCTCATTCACGACTGCGGCCACCGCTTCTTCTTCGGTAATCGCGGTCATGCCGTGGCCGATCAGGCCGCCGTCCGTTTCAACCTCGACCAGGCACACGGAAAGCGAGGTCTTCTTCTCGATCCCGGCTGCGTCGAGCACCACCGACACGCTCAACGGGGTCGCGCGGATGCGTGAAATCTTCATGGCGGCATCAGTCCAGCTTTATGCCGGCATCCTTCACCACCGCAGCCCAGCGCCTCGTTTCCTCGGCAATGAGGATCCCCAACTCCTGCGGCGTGCCGGGCGCCGCCGTTGCGCCCTGCTTGGCGAAGTTCTCCTCGACATCGCGCGAGGCAAGCGCGGTGCGCATCACCGACGACAGCCGCTGCACGACAGCCGCCGGCGTCCCCGCCGGCGCCACCAGGAACACGCTCGGGGCGGCATTGAAGCCTGGCAGCGTCTCCGCCATGGCAGGCCACTCCGGAGCGCTGGGCAGCCGCCGCGGGCTGGTTACCGCGATGGCGCGAATTTTCCCGGCGCGACTCGGGCCTTGCGCCGCGATCGCGCTGATGACCGCGATCTGCACCTGCCCGCCCATCAGGTCCGGCATCATCGCCGCAGCACCCTTGTAAGGCACGTGCAGCGCGTTCACGCCGGCCGCGCGCCGGAACTGCTCGAACGCGAGGTGCTGCAGGGTGCCGATGCCAGGCGAGGCGTAGCTGTACTTATCCGGGTTTGCCTTGAGCGCCGCGATCATTTCCTGGGTGGTCCGGAACGGAACGTCGGGATTGACCACGAAGATCATCGGCAGCGTGCAGATGCCGCCCACCGGTGCAAACTGCCGCACCGGGTCGAGCAACACCGCGGGGTTGACCGCGGGAAGCGCCAGCGTGCCGCTCTCCGCGACCATCAGCACGTAGCCATCGGGCGCGGACTTGACAAGTACCTCCGCGGCGACGCCGCCCGAGGCACCCGGTCGATTCTCGACCAGAAACGGCTGCCCCAGCGCCTCCGCAAGCTTCGGCATGACGATGCGAGCGATCGTGTCCATGCCGCCACCCGGCGGATATCCGACCAGCACGCGTACCTGGCGTGCTGGGTAATCCTGCGCAAAAGCGGGATAGCCCTGCGCCAGGGCGGCGCACGCGAAAAACCACAACAGCAGAACCTTACTTGCCTTCATAGGGAATATTCTCCGATACCACGTTCCAGATATGGCGCGCCGAAGGATCAGTCTGCTCCTCGCGGATATGCCCCACAAGTCCGGCCGCGCGGCTGACCACCGCGATGCCGCGCGCCAC
>JANNXB010000096.1:0-7399 GCA_031409355.1 Betaproteobacteria bacterium
GTGTCCTCGATCGCCCAGCCGCGCTCATCCACCAGTGTCTGGATGATCTGCGCGCTTTTCTCGCACTTGGCGTAGGCCTCGGGCCAGGCGAAGCCGATCATGCCGGTGCCCATCCAGCCGTCCTGGTAGCCGGCGACGACCTTTAGCTTGGCGGGCCGCGGCGCGCCGGTGGCCCCGGTGATGCGCACGCGGTCGTTGCCTTCGTCGTCGAATCGGATGGTGCCCATGTCGAGCACCACGTCGGGAGAAACGTAGGCGTGGGGGTTGTGCACCTCGTAGAGCAGCTGCTGGCGAATGGTGTCGAAGGAGACCCGCCCCCCGGTGCCGGGAGGTTTCGTGAATATGGCGCTGCCGTCTTCCGATACTTCCGCGATCGGATAGCCGAGGTGCGCGTAATCGGGAATCTTCGCCCATTCCCCGGCCGAGCCGAAATTGCCGCCCGAGCCCTGGCCCGAGCATTCGAGCAGGTGGCCCAGCGTCAGGCCGGCGGCCATCCGGTTCCAGTCGTCCCACTGCCAGCCGAATTCGTAAGCGAGCGGCCCGAGCGTGAGCGCGGCATCGGCGACGCGGCCCGTGAGCACGATGTCAGCGTCCTGCGCCAACGCTTCCGCGATCGGTTGCGCGCCGAGATAGGCGTTGGCGAACAGCATCCGCTCACGCACCGCCGCGATGTGGGCGCCCGTGTCCATGTGCGCCAGCGGTTCGCCCGCCGCGCGCAATTCGTCGATGCGTTCCAGCACCGAGTCGCCGGTGATGGTGGCGATCTTCGCTTTCCAGCCCTTGTCGTGGAACGCGCGCGCGATCGCTTCGCGTGCACCGTGCGGATTGAGGCCGCCGGCGTTCAGCACGAACTTGACGCCATGCTTCGCGGCCAGGGGCCAGAGCTCGGTGAGCATCGGTACCGCGTCGCGCGCATAGCCCGCGGAAGGATCTTTCTGCC
Source organism: Betaproteobacteria bacterium (assembly GCA_031409355.1). GTDB lineage: Bacteria > Pseudomonadota > Gammaproteobacteria > Burkholderiales > SG8-39 > RBG-16-66-20. Next base: position 941 of record JANNXB010000096.1, read on the forward strand.
GGTCCTTCTGCAGGATTGCCAAGGTCAGCTCGGAAAGATGGTCTGAGGCGATGTACTGCACGCCGCCGCGCTCAATGGAAGCGCGCACCGGGCGCCAGGAGTCGCCATAGAAACCCAGGCCGGCGCCGATGCGGACGGTTCTCATGGGTGGGAAAACGGGTTGAATACCCGCACGCCGCCGTAGTCTTGTCCATGCGAAAGATCTTCACTTACCAGAACGGAGGCGCCGAGCCGGCGTGCGCCGGCGATCACTGCGGCATCCCAGTATGCGATGCGGTAGCGGTTTTTCAGCTGCAGCGCGTGACGCAGGAGGGGAAGGTCGACCACGCCCACCGGGCGGCTGTCGGCGATCTCCTCGATCATTGCAAGCGCATCGTCGTGGCTAAGTTCGTGCGGCGTCCGTATCGCGTTCACATAAAACTCCTGCAGCACCTGTACAGTCACGCCCCAATCCTCACGGGCGATCCATTCGCGCGCGATGCGTGCTTTTGCGGCATCTCGCGGGGCTTTCGAGAACGCGTACACCAGCACGTTGGTGTCCAGACAGTGCATGACCGCCACGATCAGACCCCCGACTTGCGGAGCGCTTTGCGGTCGTGCGCCTGTTCACGCGTGAGCCGCTTCGTCGTGTCGATGCCTCGGCCGCCGGCGATGGCCGTCAGCCGGTCCAGCAGGCTGTCCGCCGTGCCGGCGGCCGGACCGGATTCGTACGCGGCACCGGTGGTGTTGGCGCGCCCCATTTGGGGATCGCCGGCCGCGGCTTCCAGGATCGCCATCATTTCTCCTTGCAGGGAGCGATGGTTGCGTTCGGCACGCTCGCGCAGTTTCGTTGCCAGCGCGTCGGAGACGTTCTTGATCGAAAGATTGACGGGCATGACGGCTCTCCGAAGGATCTTATATGGAGCTGATAAGTATCCAATACGGCTCCAATTCGCGCGATTATGAAATGATCGGCCCTGCGCGTCAACTGGCGCTTGGTAGAATTCGTGCCGGAGGAGGGTGTTTCTGAACCAGGTACTGCAACTGCTGCTTGCGGGCGTCGCGCAAGGCTGCGTCTACGCGCTGGTCGCGCTCGGCTTCGTGCTCATCTACAAGGCGACCGAGACGGTGAACTTCGCCCAGGGCGACCTCATGATGCTGGGCGGATTTTTCGCGCTTACCGCCAGCGTCATCATGGGTTGGCCCTACTGGGCGACCATCCTCTTCGCGGTGGTGGTGATGGCGGCGGTCGGCATGCTGATCGAGCGCATCGTGCTGCGCCCGGTGCTGGGCCAACCGGCCTTCACGGTGGTGATGATCACCATCGGCGTGGGTTATGTCCTGCGCGGGGTCGTCACCATGGTTCCCGGCTGGGGCACCGACACCTATACTTTCCCGACGCCGTTCGCCGACGGCACGTTCAAGATCGGCGGGGTGATTTTCGCCGTGCAGCAGGTGGCGGTGATCGTCATGACTGCCGCGCTGGTGACGGTGCTGTACCTGTTCTTCCGCTTCTCCAAGCTGGGCGTGGCGATGCAGGCCACTTCGCAGAATCAGCTCGCCGCGGCCTACATGGGCATTCCGGTGCGGCGCGTGAACATGATGATCTGGGGGCTGTCGGCGGGCGTGGCGGCCTTTGCGGGCATACTGCTCGCGCCGGTCACCTTCGTGCACTCGAACATGGGCTTCATCGGGCTGCTGGCATTTCCCGCCGCGGTGCTGGGCGGTTTCGGCAGCGTGCCCGGGGCCATCGTCGGCGGGCTTATCGTCGGCGTGGTGGAAGCCTTCGCCGGCCGCCACCTGCCCGAAGGCTTCAAGGACGTGGCCGCCTATGTCGTTTTGCTGCTGGTGCTGTTCATCCGGCCCTCCGGCATCTTCGGCGAAACCGCCCGGAAAAAAGTCTAGCCGCCCATGCGCTTTCTCTTCAAGACCGATTACGCCCAGGACCTGAAGCTGTTCAAGCACAGCGGCCAGGTGTTCTGGTACGCAACTCTGGTGCTGCTGCTGCTCGCCGCCCCCTTCGTGGCGGGCGAATACTTGATGTCGCAGCTGCAGTTCATCTGCATCTACTCCATCGTCGGCCTGGGCCTGATGCTGCTGGTGGGCTTCACCGGGCAGATTTCGCTCGGCCACGCGGCATTCCTCGCGATCGGCGCCTATACCGAAGCTCTGCTGCAGGCTCGCGGCGTGCCGTTCGCCGTATCGCTTCCCTGCGCGGCGTTGACGGCAGGCATGTTCGGCTGGATTCTCGGCCTGCCGGCACTGCGCCTTAAGGGCATCTACCTGGCGATGGCGACCTTTGCGTTCAACATCATCGTCGTGGAGGTGCTGACCCGCTGGGAAGGTCTCACCGGCGGCAATGCCGGCCTGCACCTGAAGCCGATCGAACTCTTCGGCATGAAGATAGATGGCGACCAGAGTTTCTACTACCTGTGCCTCGGCCTGACGATCCTCTCCATCCTGGCGCTCATGAACCTGCTGCGCTCGCCCACCGGCCGCGCCTTCGTGGCGATCCGCGATTCGGAGATCTCGGCCTCCTGCATGGGCGTGAACCTCGCCACCTACAAAACCATGTCGTTCGCGCTGTCAGCGGGGCTCACCGGCATTGCCGGGGCGCTGTACGCGCACAAGATCAGCTTCATTTCACCCGAGCAGTTCACGCTCATCGCCTCGATTGAGCTGGTGACCATCGTCATCCTGGGCGGCGTCGGTTTCATTCACGGCGCGGTGCTGGGCGCAGGCTTCCTGATCGTGCTGCCACAGTTGATCTCGATCGCGAAAGACTATCTGCCCTCGGGCGTCAGCGGCGCGGGGCTGCAGTCGGTGGTGTTCGGTCTGGTGCTGATCGTATTCATCATCTTCGAGCCGCTCGGGCTGTACGGGCGCTGGCTCAAGGTGCGCACCTGGTTTGAATTGTTTCCCTTCTACAGGCGCGGCATGTTCCGCCGCCAGAAGAGCTATATGAAGTCGGAACGCCTAAGATGAGCTTCTTCAAGGTCGAAAACCTGGGCATCCGCTTCGGCGGCGTCGTCGCCGTCGACAAGGTGTCGTTCGAAGTGAAGCGCGGCGAGTGCTACACCATCATCGGCCCCAACGGTGCGGGCAAGACCACCATCTTCAACCTGATCGGCCTGCTCTATCCGGCGACCTCGGGGAAGATCTTTTTCCAGGACAAGGACCTCACCAGCTTCTCGCCGCACCAGGTCGCCGACCTCGGCATCGCGCGCACTTTCCAGAACATCGAGCTGTTCGAGCATGCCACCGTGCTGCAGAACCTGCTCATCGGCCGCCATCGCCATCGCCGGACGTCGCTGTGGCAGAACTTGCTGTTCACGCCTGCGGTGCGCGCGGCTGAACTCGCGCAGCGCGAGGCGGTAGAAAAGGTGATCGACTTCCTCGACCTCGCGAAGTACCGCGACGGCCTGGTCGCCGGCCTGCCCTACGGCGTGCGCAAGGTGGTCGAACTCGGGCGCGCGCTTGCCACCGAACCCAAGCTGCTGCTGCTGGATGAGCCTTCCTCCGGCCTCAACCCCGAGGAAACGGACGACATGGCGTTCTGGATCGAGGACATCAAGCGCCACCTAGGCGTCACCGTGCTGATGGTCGAGCACGACATGAACCTGGTGTCGCGCGTCTCCGACCGCGTGCTCGCGCTCAACATGGGCGCGGTGATCGCCGAGGGCACGCCGGCCGAAGTGCAGGCGCATCCAGCCGTCATTGAGGCTTATCTTGGAAAAGCCGCATGAACGATTCCGTTCTTGAACTTGCCAATGTCGAGGCAAGCTATGGGCCCGTGCAGGCATTGCGGGGCGTAACCCTTTCCGTTCCCAAGGGAAAAATCGTGACGGTGCTGGGCGCCAATGGCGCGGGCAAGTCCACCATCCTGAAGACCATCTCCGGCATCATCGACCCGAGCAAAGGCCAGATTCGTTTTGCCGGCGAAGAAATTCAGAGCCGCGATCCTGCCTGGATCGTGCGTCGCGGCATCAGCCATGTGCCCGAGGGGCGCGAGGTCTTTCCGCTGCTTTCCGTGGAAGAAAACCTGCGCATGGGCGCCTATACACGCAGCGATGCCGAGGGCATCGCGCAGGACATCGACATGGTGTACGGCTACTTCCCGATCCTGAAGGAGCGCTTCCGGCAGGAAGCGGGGTTGCTCTCCGGCGGCCAGCAGCAGATGCTGGCGATCAGCCGCGCGCTGCTGTCGCGGCCGGCGCTGATGCTGATGGACGAACCGAGCCTGGGCCTGTCGCCGCTGCTGACGCAGGAGATCTTCCGCATCATCACGCGCATCAACCGGGAGAAAGGCACCACCATCCTGCTGGTGGAGCAGAACGCCAACATGGCGCTGGAAGTCGCCGACTACGGCTACGTGCTGGAAGTGGGCCGCATCGTCATGGAAGATACCTGCAAGCGCCTGCTGGAAAAGGAAGACGTGCAGGAGTTCTACCTTGGCATGAAGGCGCAGGGCGTGAGGGGGGAACGCAGATGGAAAAAGAAAAAGCAGTGGCGATGAGCGTGCGCGCGGACACGGTGCCCAAGATGTTCTGGCACGGCGTGCAGACGCGCGCCGGGCGCGTCATCTGCCGCCAGAAGGACATGGGCATCTGGAAGCAGGTGACCTGGGACGACCTCGGCCGCGCCGCGCGCGAGATCGGCATGGGTCTCGCGTCGCTCGGCTACGAGCCGGGCGAAGTCGCTTCGATCCTTGCCAACACGCGCCAGGAATGGATCTACGCGGACCTGGGCGCGCTGGGAGCGGCCGGGGTCGTGAACGGCATCTATCCCACGGATTCGCAGGCGCAGGTGGAGTACCTGATGACGGACTCGGGGTCGGTATTCGTGTTCGTGGAGGACGACGAGCAACTCGACAAGCTGCTCGAAGTGCGCGCCCGCCTGCCGCGGCTGCGCAAGATCATCGTGATCGACATGGACGGCCTGGAAGACCTGAGCGACCCGCAGGTGATCAGCCTCGAGGCGCTGCGCGCGCTGGGACGCGAGCACGACGCCGCGCATGTTGGCGAGTGGGAGCGGCGCATCGGCTTGCGCAAACCCGAAGACCTGGCGATCCTGGTCTACACCTCCGGCACCACCGGCAGGCCCAAGGGCGCGATGCTCTCCCACGGCAGCATCATCAGCACCTGCGCGGCCTACCAGCGCGCCACCCCGCAGGACGAGCGCGACGAGCGCATGGCGTTCCTGCCGCTGTGCCACATCGCCGAGCGCATCGGCGGCGAGTACCACCCGATCTACACCGGCTCGGTGGTGAACTTCGTCGAAAATCCGGACACGGTGCCCGAAAACGTGCGCGAAATCGCGCCCACCATCTTCACCGGCGTGCCGCGGGTGTGGGAAAAATTCTATTCGGGCGTGCTGCTCGGACTAAAACAGTCGGGCCCCCTGCAGCAATGGGCGTACAAGGTCGCGATCGGGATCGGCTACCGGCGCGCGAAACTGCGCGAGGAGGGCAAGCCCGTGGCCGCGGGACTGGAACTCGCGTTCTGGCTGGCGCGCCTGCTGGTGCTGAACAACGTGAGGAAACTGATCGGCATCCATCGCGCGCGCCTGCTCGTCACCGGCGCGGCGCCGATTTCGCCGGACCTGCTGCGCTGGTACATGGCGCTGGGCGTGGAGATGATCGAGGCCTACGGCCAGACCGAGACCGGCGGCGGCGTCACGTTCAATCCGCCCGGGCGCGTGCGGCTGGGCTCGATCGGCATCGCGGTGGCGCCCTCGGAGGTCAGGGTTTCCGCCGAAGGCGAGTTGCTGGTGCGCGGACCCTCCATGTTCATGGGTTACCTGAACCAGCCGGAGAAGACCGCCGAGACGCTCAAGGACGGCTGGGTACACACCGGGGACGTGGGGCGAATGGATGCCGACGGCTACTTCTACATCACCGACCGCATGAAGGACATCATCATCACCGCGGGCGGCAAGAACATCACGCCCTCGGAGTTCGAGAACCAGCTAAAGTTCTCGCCCTTCATCACCGATGCGGTGGTGATCGGCGACAAGCGACCCTACCTGGTCACGCTCATCATGATCGACCACGAGAACGTGGAGAAATTCGCGCAGGACAGCGCGATCCCGTTTTCCAACTACGCCAGCCTGTGCCGCCGGCCGGAAGTGCAGGAGCTGATCCAGTCCGAGATCGACCGCATCAACAAGACTTTCGCGCGTGTCGAACAGGTGAAGAAGTTCCGCTTGATCGAGCAGCAGCTGACCGCCGAGGACGAGGAACTGACGCCGACCATGAAGTTGAAGCGCAAGCTGGTGAACGAGAAGTACAAGGACCTGATCGAGTCCATGTATGTGAAGGAAGCCGCCTAGGCCAATTGGAGCCAGGCTGCCGGAGTGATACAGTAGGGACACAGGGATAAATCCACTTAGGAGGAAGGCCATGAAGTTGAAACTCGGTTTGTTCGCACTGGTGTTCGCCGGGTCCGCGTTCGCGCAGACCCAGGGCGTGTCCAAGGGCGA
>JANNXB010000097.1:0-2207 GCA_031409355.1 Betaproteobacteria bacterium
TTCCCCACCGCCAAGGGCGGCATCGCCGCCGGCTGGGCGTTCTACGACATCAAGTGGAAGAAAATCGCGCCCAAGGCCTTCATCTTCGGCGTCACGAATCCGGTCATGGTGCAGGGCGCCGTCTTCGCCGGCATCCCGATCACCGAGGGTTGGTCGCCGCATCCCCGTGAGGTCGTGAAGACGGGCGACTGGGTGCGCGTCGATCCCGCGCGCAAACTGATCGAGATCGTGAAGCGCAAGTGACTGCTTGGCTGGCGGTGTTTGCAACGCTGGCGCTTGCCGCGTGCTCGCCGCAGCCGGTGCGGATGGGCCAGGGCGAATGGCTGCCGTCGCCCAATTTTGACGAGCGCCGGCCCAGCTTCGTCATCATCCACCACACGTCGAGCGACACGGCTGCGCGCGCCCTCCGCATCCTGACCGACCCCGCCAGCAGGGTCAGCGCGCATTACGTCATCGGCCGCGACGGCCGCCTCGTTCAACTCGTCGAGGAGCGATCGCGCGCCTGGCACGCGGGGGATTCCCGCTGGGGCGGTAATGCGGACGTGAATTCCTCCTCCATCGGCATCGAGCTGGACAACAACGGCGACGAGCCATTCGCCGAGCCGCAGATCACGGCCTTGCTCTCGCTTCTGACCGAACTGCGCGAGCGCTACAGGATTCCCGCCGGGAATTTCATCGGTCATGGCGACGTCGCTCCCGGCAGGAAGGTCGATCCCAGCCGCCACTTTCCCTGGCGGCGCCTGGCGCAGCAGGGCTTCGGGCTCTGGTGCGAAGCGCCGGCAGCAGCGCCTCCTGGTTTTGATGCCACGCTGGGATTGCAGGCGTTCGGCTACGACGTCTCGGACCCCGCCGCCGCGGCGGCGGCGTTCCGGCGTCACTTCAGAGGCGAAGAGCGCAGCGGCGCCACTCTGGATGACGCGGAGCGCGCGGTACTGGCCTGCCTGCTGGAACTGAAGCGTCGCTGATTCGCCATCCCCGCCGGGCCCTGCGAGAATTGGGGATGAGCGCGATCTGGAAGCGACCACTCTCTCCTGAAATCCTGACCGCAGTCCACGTCAACACGACGGTGGCGCACCTGGGAATCGAGTTCCTTGAGGTAGGCGACGATTTCCTGCGTGCCAGGGCGCCGGTCGATGCGCGCACGCGCCAGCCCGTGGGGATTCTGCATGGAGGTGTTTCGGTGCTGCTCGCCGAGACACTGGGTTCCTGTGGAGCGGCGTGGGCGGCCCCGGCCGGCCACCGGGCGGTCGGGCTGGAAATCAATGCGAATCACCTGCGCAGCGTGAGCGAGGGCTGGGTTACCGGAACCGCACGCCCGATCCATGTCGGCCGCAGCACGCATGTCTGGCAGATTGAACTGGTCGACGACAAGGCCAGGCCCACTTGCATCTCGCGAATCACCATCGCAATCCTGCCGCAGGCGGCATGACCAGCCTTCTGAAAGACCTGCGCGCCGCCACCGAGTTGCTCGAGAAAATCGCGACCGACTGGCGGCTGCTGGACGGCCTATCCGCGGAGGAGCGGGGGCGTTTCCACGACGCCATTGCGCGCATGTACAACCCCGACCCGGTGCTGCGCCGCAGGCGGATGAAGGCCGAGGAACGCGCGCGCAAGGCGGCCGGTAACAAGCGCGAAGAGGCGATGCTGCAGGAAACGGGGATCCGTGAATTGCGCCGCAAGCCGGTGTTTACGACTCCGAATGTCTTTCCGCCGCAACTCGCAGCGCTGGAACACCGGGAATCGACGGACCTCCAGCATTGCTACGTCTGCAAGCAGAAATACACCCGGCTCCACCATTTCTACGACCAGCTGTGCCCGCCCTGCGCGGCGCTGAACTTCCGCAAGCGCACGGAGCTCGCCGACCTGCGCGGGCGCGTGGCGCTGCTCACCGGCGGGCGCGTGAAAATCGGCTACCAGGCCGGGCTGAAGCTGCTGCGCGCGGGCGCGCGCCTCGTCGTGACCACGCGCTTCCCGCGGGATTCCGCGGCCCGTTACTCCCGCGAGCCGGATTTCGGCGAGTGGGGCGATCGCCTCGAGATCTTCGGTCTCGACCTGCGCCACACGCCGAGCGTCGAGGCGTTCTGCCGCCAGCTGCTCGAAACCCATCCGCGGCTGGATTTCATCGTCAACAATGCCTGCCAGACGGTGCGCCGGCCGCCGGAGTTCTACAAGCACATGATGGAAGGGGAAAAGGCCGCGCTTTCAGG
>JANNXB010000098.1:0-11171 GCA_031409355.1 Betaproteobacteria bacterium
ATCGACCAGGACACCCGCCAGCCTTCCCGGACGCGGATAGTGGAAAACCTGACGAAGGGCACGCAGCAAAGCCTGGCCTTGCAAAGCATTCTGGTAGCGCGCGACGGCAGCGAGTGCATCGTCACGGAAAGTCGCACGCCGATGCGCGGGCAGGACGGCCGGGTGGCTGGTACAGTGCTGGTGTTCCGTGATGTGACCAACGAGGATGCGGCGCGGCAAGCGCTGCGCGAGCAGCAGTTCTACACGCGTTCGCTCATCGAATCCAACATCGATGCGCTGATGACCACCGATCCGTCGGGCATCATCACCGACGCCAACCGGCAGATGGAGGCGCTCAGCGGCTACACGCGCGACGAACTGATCGGCGCGCCATTCAAGAAATTTTTCACCGATCCCGAGCGGGCCGAGGCGGGCATCAAGCTGGTGCTGCTTGAAAGAAATGTCCGCGACTACGAGCTCACCGCGCGCGCCAGCGACGGCAGGCAAACGGCCGTGTCGTTCAACGCGACCACCTTCTACAATCGGCAGCGGGTGCTGCAGGGCGTGTTCGCCGCCGCGCGCGACGTCACGGAGCGCAAACGCCTCGACCAGGTACTGCACGATAGGAACGTCGAGCTGGAGCGCAGCGGGGCCGCGGCGGAAAAAGCCAACCTCGCGAAATCGGATTTCCTCTCCAACATGAGCCATGAGCTGCGCACGCCGCTAAGCGCGATCCTCGGCTTCGCCCAGCTCATGGAATCGGGCACGCCGTCGCCAACGGTCTCCCAGAAGAAAAGCATCGATCAGATTCTAAAGGCGGGCTGGTACCTGCTGGAACTGATCAATGAAATCCTCGATCTCGCGCTGATCGAATCGGGCAAACTGCCGCTGTCGCTGGAACCGATCTCGCTTACCGAGGTCGTGCGTGAATGCTACGCCATGATCGAGCCGCAGGCGCAAAAGCGCGATATCCGCATGGTTTGGCCGGAATACAAGCTGCCGTACTATGTCAAAGCCGACCGCACGCGGGTGAAGCAGGTACTCATCAACCTGCTTTCCAACGCGGTGAAATACAACAAGATTGGCGGCACGGTCGTCCTCGAGTGCATCGCGAGCACCCTGGGACGCATTCGCGTTTGTGTCAACGATACCGGCCCGGGACTGACCCCCACTGAAGTGGCGCAGTTGTTCCAGCCGTTCAACCGGCTCGGCAAGGAGACCGGCGTCGAGGAAGGCACGGGCATCGGCCTGATTGTGAGCAAGCGGCTGGTCGAATTGATGCACGGCGCAATCGGCGTCGAAAGCACGCTCGGCAAGGGCAGTGTGTTCTGGTTCGAACTGAACCTGACGGCCGCACCGTCGTCTGTCGCCGCCGCGGATGCATCTTCGGCTGTCGCCCGGGCTCCCGTTGCGGCCGGCGGGCGGGTGCGCACCCTGCTCTATGTCGAGGACAACCCGGCCAATCTGATGCTGGTCGAGGATCTCATCGCGCGCCGGCCCGATATCCGTTTTTTGAGCGCGACGAACGGCAACAGCGGCGTCGCGACGGCGCGCGCCTGCCTGCCCGATGTCATCCTGATGGATATCAACCTGCCCGGCATCAGCGGCATCAAGGCGCTCGAAATGCTGCGCGCAGACCCGGCCACGGCGCACATCCCTGTGGTTGCGCTAAGCGCCAATGCCATACCGCGCGACATCGAGCTCGGCATGAAAGCCGGTTTCCACCGCTACCTCACCAAACCGATCAAGGTCAACGAATTCATGGATACCCTGGACGAGGCACTGGCAATTTTCGCAACGCAGTCGGCTCGCTTGCATAAAGAGGCAGGAAAAACATGATCATCAGCGGACCCGACATCCTCAACGCCAGCATCCTGATCGTCGACGATCAGGAGTCCAATGTCAGCCTGCTCGAGCAGATGCTGAGTGATGCCGGCTACACCCGCGTTACCTCGACCATGGATCCGGCCGGGGTCTGCGCGCTGCACCGCAAGAACCGCTACGACCTGATCCTGCTCGACCTGCAGATGCCCGGCATGGACGGCTTCCAGGTGATGGAAGGCCTGAAGACCAACGCCGCGGACGGCTACCTGCCGGTGCTGGTGATCACCGCGCAACCGGGCCACAAGCTGCGCGCGCTGCAGGCCGGCGCCAAGGATTTCATCAGCAAGCCCTTCGACCTGGTCGAAGTCAAGGCGCGCGTCCACAACCTGCTGGAGGTGCGGCTGCTCTACAAGAAGCTCGAGAACTACAGCAAGGAGCTGGAAGAGAAAGTGCAGGAGCGCACCGCCGAACTGCGCGAAAGCGAGGCCCGCTACCGCAGCCTGACCGAGCTTGCTTCCGACTGGTACTGGGAGCAGGACGAGAACGGCGCCTTCAGCAAGGTGTCCGGCCCGGTGCTGGAGATGCTCGGCTTCCAGACCCCTCCCCTGGCGGGCACGACAGGCGGTGTACAGCTCTCGGGCTGGAACGAGGCCGAGCGCACGCAACTGCAGGCGATCATTGCCGCGCGGCAGCCGTTCCTTGATTTCGTCTTCAGCCACCTGAAAGCCGACGGTTCGCGACAGCAGTTCCGGGTCAGCGGCGAGCCGATGTTCAACCGCTCCAGCCGCTTCATCGGCTACCGCGGCATCGGCGTCGAACTCACGGGCAAGGCCTGAGGCATGGATTCCCGCCGACCCGCGGTACCGACGCCGCACAGCCCGAACCAGAATCACCTGCTCGCGGCGCTGCCCACGGCGGAGTTCGAGAGCCTGGCCGTGCAGCTTGAACTGGTGCCAATGCTGCTTGGCGACATCCTCTATGAACCGGGCGGCCAGATGCAGTACGCCTACTTCCCGACCACCTCGATCGTGTCGCTGCACTACGTGATGGAGTCCGGCGCATCGGCCGAATCCGCCGGCGTGGGCAACGAGGGCGTGGTGGGCATTTCCCTCTTCATGGGCGGCAATACCACTCCCAGCTCGGCTGTGGTGCAGACCGCGGGCCATGCCTACCGGCTGCCGGGCCGGGTTCTGAAGCAGGAATTCAGTCGTGGCGGAGTGCTGCAGGGCCTGCTGCTGCGCTACACCCAGGCGCTGATCACGCAGATGTCCCAGACCACGGCCTGCAACCGGCATCATTCGGTGGAGCAACAACTGTGCCGCTGGCTGTTGCTGACGCTCGACCGCATGAAGGCAAACGAGCTCGTGATGACGCAGGAACTGGTCGCGAGCATGCTCGGCGTGCGGCGCGAAGGCATCACGCAGGCCGCCGGCAGCCTGCAGGCAGCCGGTTTTATCCGCTACCGCCGCGGCCACATCTCCATCCTCGAGCGCAAGGGACTGGAGACGCAAGCCTGCGAATGCTACGCGGTGGTGAAAAAGGAACTGGGCCGCCTGCTGTCGGACGTGCAGCACCGCCAGGGCCTCACCACCGTCGTCAAGTAGCGGTTCCGCTCAGACCGGGCTGCGCCCGCTGATCACTCTGAGCAGGACCACCACCACTGCGATCACCAGCAGCACGTGGATGAATCCGCCCATGGTGTAGGCGGAGACGAGCCCGAGGGCCCAGAGGATGATGAGGACGACCGCGATCGTGTAGAGCATGGTGGATCTCCTTTGATGGTTGCCCGCATCCTGCGCGGGCCGCGCGCCCCGGTCGGTGCGCCAGCCCGCACAACTTTTATTTCCGATTGTGTGTGTTGCCACTCCGACGCCGTCCCGGCGGCCGGGCAAGCTGGCGCATTACTCCCGTCAGCAACTTCACAAGAGAGAAACCATGAAAACTTCATTCAGCAGGAAACAAATCACCACCGCCGTGGCCCTCGCCCTGGCGCTGGGGGCCGTATCGAACGCGACGCAGGCGCAGACGCTCGGCGTGAACGAAAGGGAAGTCTGGACCGAAGCGTCGAAGACGCAGATCTGGAAGAACGGCTTCGGCGAATGCTGGCACAGCGCCTTCGGCCCGCCGCCGCCCTACAACGAATGCAATCCGGCGCCGGTCGCGCAGTACGTTGCGCCCCCGGCGCCGTATGTCGCGCCGTATGTCGCGCCGATCGTGGTCGCCGCGGCCCCGCCGCAGCCGCTTTACGAGCGCGTGACGCTGGACACCAACGTCCTGTTCGATTTCGACAAGTCGGTGCTGCGTCCGGCCGGCAAGGATGCGCTGGACAGTTTCGTGAGCAACATCCAGGGCATCGGCGGCGGATCGATCGCGGCAGTCGGCTTTGCCGATCGCTTCGGCACCGATAGCTACAACCAGGCCCTCTCCGAGCGCCGCGTGGCCACGGTGCGAGCCTACCTCGTCAGCAAGGGCGTCGAGCCTTCCTGGGGGCAGGTGCAAACCTCCGCCAAGGGCGAATCATCGCCGACCACGGCTCCGGGCCAGTGCACCGGCCAGTCGCCGAACGCGAGCACCATCGCCTGCCTGCAGCCGGACCGGCACGTGTCCATCGAAATCACCGGGCAGCGGCTCAAGAAGTAATCGCAGCGGCGGTGCGGCACCAAGGGAAAGGTCCTGCCAGCACAGGACCTTTCCCGCGGTACGACAGCCGGCCTGAAGAGAGGCAGAACCATGGAAGCTAAAGCAAGCAAGTCTCCCCACCCGCTGGTATGGGTTGCGGCAATTTCGTTGATCGTATTCAGCGCCGCCGGCGTCGGCGCCATGATGGGCTGGATCCCGACCTCGATCGGCAAGCAGGAGGAAGCGGTCCTGACGGTCAAGCAGGACAAGCAAGCCCCGGTCCGTGTGGCGAAAGCTCCCGTCCCGGCCGCCGTGGTCGTTGCAGCCAAGTGCGTGGACTGCGGCGTGATCCAGTCGGTGCGTGAAATCGAGGCCAAGGGCGTGGGCACGGGCCTGGGCGCGGTGGGCGGCGCCGTGGTCGGCGGCGCCCTCGGCAGCCAGGTCGGCGGCGGCGACGGCAAGAAAGTGATGGCGGTGGTCGGCGCGGTCGGCGGCGCGGTCGCCGGCAACGAGATCGAGAAGCGCGTCAAGTCCACCAAGAGCTACGAAATCACCGTGCACCTCGAAGACGGCACCAACCGGGTGTTCACCGAGGCCAGCGCGCCGTCATGGCGCACCGGCGACAAGGTGCGGATCGTCAACGGCGTCATTCAATCGAACGCCTGACCGTTGAAGTCAGGATTTGCAGGCTAATTGTTGTCCTAGAAAAGGCAGTCAAATGAAAACCATGAAAAGCATTGCGAGGAATGTGGCCACGGTGGCGATAGTGCTCGGCCTGGGCGCCTGCAGCGGCATGTCGGCGCGGGATGAAAGCACCGCGATCGGCGCCGGCATCGGCGCGGTCGGCGGCGCGGTCCTTACGGGCGGCAGCGCGGTCGGCACGATTGGCGGCGCCGCGGTCGGCGGCCTGATCGGCAATCAGATCAAGAAATAGGCAGCACGGCGCCGCAAGGCGTTTGCGGTACCCGGCCCGGAACCGATTTCCCGTTCCGGGCTTTTTCCATTCAGCCCGTGATGTGTGCGCTGACGAACAGACGTCCCCCGGCACGCCGCGCAAAGTGGCGCTTCGCGGCAGCCGGATTGCCGTCAACCGACAATGCCAGGAACCCAATCATGAACAAAGTGAATCGCCTTCTCGCAACATTCATCGCATCGGCCATGCTGTTTGCCCTCGGCTGCGCCTCCACCTCGACACAGGAAAGCACCGGCCAGTACATCGACGATTCCACCATCACCACCAAGGTGAAGGCGGCGATCTTCAATGAGCCCTCGCTCAAGGTCTTCCAGATCAACGTGGAGACCTACAAGCAGGTGGTGCAACTTAGCGGCTTCGTCAATTCGGGCACCGAGATCGCCAAGGCGGCTTCGGTCGCCCGCACGGTCGCGGGCGTCGCGTCGGTGAGGAACGACATCCGGCTAAAGTAGGGCGCGAAAAAAACATACCGACCGCTGTGCGCCAGCGCACCGACGCAGATCGAGCGCTGCGCCAGGATGACCATGGTGCCCGTCTTCCTCCCCCTCCGACGGGCGCCAGCAGCACCGGGCCCGGAACGGCAACCCCGTTCCGGGCCTTTTTTCCAGAAAGGACCGGATCGACATGAACACGGATCGCGCTCACGGCATCTTCATACAGTTCAGCGGGCAACTGAAGGAACAATGGGGCAGGCTGACCGGCGATCCGCGTGCCGCAGCCGCCGGCCGCAGCGACCGCTTCGCCGGCAGAATCCTCGAGCAGCGCGGCATCGCCGCGCAGGAAGCCGACCGGCAGCTCGAGGATTTCATGCGCCGCAACCGCAACTGGTGGGACCTTTCGCGACACTAGCCTGTGCTCGCCAGCGTACAGACCACGGCGCGCGGCGAGCGGATCATCCCCATTCCCCTCATCACCAAGAGAGCCTGATCATGCACATTGACCGCAAATTTCTCCTGCTCGGCGTATCGCTGGCAGCCGCAACGTCCGTCCTGCTCACGGGCTGCGGCAGACCCGAGCAGGCACCCCCCGCTTCGATCGCGAAGACCACCGTAGGCACGGAGATCGACGACACCGTCGTTACAACCAAGGTCAAATCGGCTCTGCTCGCCGACGCGGACATCAAAAGCTTCGACCTGAAGGTCGAAACCCGCAAGGGCGCGGTCCAGTTGAGCGGTTTCGTCGACAATCAGGCGCAGATCGAACGTGCCATCGCGACCACGCGCGCGGTGGCCGGCGTCACGGGCGTCGAGAATGGCATCAGCCTGAAGACCGGCAATGCGACGGTGGGCAACGCGGTGGATGACGGCATCATCACCACCAAGGTGAAATCGGCGTTGCTTGCGGATCCCAGCATCAAGAGCTCCGATATCGCCGTCGTGACGCGCAAGGGCGAAGTGCAGCTCAGCGGTTTCGTCAACAACCAGACCCAGATCGACCTGGCGATCGCCCTCACCCGCAAGGTGGAAGGCGTGACGCGCGTCGACAACGAAATGAGCATCAAGAAATAGGACCGCGGAACTTCCGGGCGCCGCGATGGATGTGAACGAGGCGGAGGCACCGGCGCCGCCGGAGGCGCGGCGCGCGTCGGACGCGGCAGGTGCATTGCGCAATTCGCACATTCACCTCGCCGCCGGCGTGCTGGCGCTCATCGCCATGGTCGGCGCGCTTTATCTGGCGCGCGCGTTCTTCGTGCCGCTGCTGATCGGCATCCTCGCGGGCTACACCTTGCATCCGCTGGTGGACTGGCTCGAGTCCTGGCGCATGCCGCGCGGCGTCGGTGCGGCGCTGGTTCTGGCGCTGGTGGTCGGGAGCTTTTCCGGGATCGGCTTCTCGATCAGCGACGACGCGACCGCACTGATCGAGAAACTGCCGGAAGCCGCCAGAAAGCTGCGCAGGGATCTGAGCACCGCACGCGCCGGCGTCCCGAGCGCGCTGCAGAACGTGCAGGATGCCACCAATGAACTCCAGGGGGCCGCCGCCGATGCGGGTGTCAAAGCCGGCCCGCCCGCGAAACCCGGGGGACGTCTGCTCGCGCCCCAGCCGGCCGAACCCACCTGGCTGCGCGACTACACGCTTGCGCAATCCGCGCTGCTCGTCACCGTCGCCGCGCAGACGCCGATCGTGCTGTTGCTGACCTACTTCCTGCTCGCCTCCGGGGCGCACTTCCGGCGCAAGCTGGTGCAACTCGTCGGGCCCTCGCTGGCACGCAAGAAGGATGCCGTGCGCATCCTGGACGAGATCGACGTGCAGGTGCAGCGCTACCTGCTCGCGATGCTGGCCTCCAATGCCCTCCTCGCGCTATGCACCTGGCTCGCATTCCTGGCCCTTGGACTGGACGAGGCAGGCGCCTGGGGCGTTGCCGCGGGCGTGCTGCACTTCATCCCCTACCTCGGCCCGACGCTGATCGCGCTGGGCAGCGGCGTGGCCGCGTTCCTGCAAACGGGTTCGCTGCTGTTCGCGCTTTCCGTGGCAGGCGTGTCGGTGCTTGTGGCGGGCACGATCGGATTCATTTTCATGACCTGGCTGCAAAGCCGCTTCGCGCGCGTCAACGCCGCGGTGCTGTTCATTGCCCTGCTGTTCTTCGGCTGGCTGTGGGGCGTGTGGGGCCTGCTGCTGGGCGCGCCGCTCGTGGCCATCGCCAAGGTGGTGTTCGACCGTGTCGAATCGCTAAAGCCCATGGGCGATCTGCTCGGGCGCTGATTGCCGTGGCCGTCGGCATGAATCCCGCTGCGGACCCGGCTTCGCGGCCCTGGTCAAGCCGCATGCGCGCGGTCTTGAGCGGCTCCGTGAACGCCTGGATCGACCATCGGGCGGGCAGCAAGGGTGCGGCTCTGGCTTTCTATACCTTGTTCTCCATCACGCCGATCCTGGTGCTGGCAATCGCGGGCGCCGGCTATTTCTTCGGCGCCGAAGCGGCCCAGGGGGAAATCATCGCGCAAGTCGAGGGTTTGGTCGGGCGCAACGGCGCGCAGGCGATCCAGGCCCTGCTGGCGGGCGCACGCGATCCGCTCTCCGGGCTCGCGGCGACGATGCTGGCGAGCGTTCTGCTGCTGTTGGGCGCCGCCAGTGTGTTCGTCGAATTGAAGGGCAGCCTGGATGAACTGTGGGGCATCGAACCGCGCAAAGGGCTGACCATCGCCGCGTTTCTGCGGACCCGGCTGCACGCCTTCGGGCTGGTGCTGGTACTGGCCTTCCTGCTGCTCATTTCTCTGGTCCTGAGCGCGGCGTTTGCCCTGCTAGAGCGCTATGCGGGCGGAATCTGGCGCAGTTCCTACGAACTTCTCGCGATCCTCGCCTCCATGGTTGCGTTCGGCGTCATCGCCTGCCTGTTCGCGGTGATCTACAAAGTGCTGCCGGAGGCGCCGCTTTCCTGGCGCGATGTCTGGATCGGCGCCGCGATCACCGCGGGCATGTTCAGTCTGGGAAAGTACGTGATCGGCCTGTACCTGGGCAACAGCGGCGTGGTGTCGAGCTTTGGCGCCGCCGGTTCGCTCATTGCATTGCTGCTGTGGGTCTACTACTCGGCGCAGATCTTCTTTCTCGGCGCGGAGTTCACCAGGCAGTACGCGCTGGGGTTCGGCAGCCTGCGTGCGCCATCGCACTGAACCCGGCGCATTGGAGGGCTACGATCGCCCGACAATCAGGAGAATTCAGATGAAACTCACCCGGCTCGCCCTGTTGCTTCTTGCAGGCATCGGCAGCGGATGCGCCATCGCGCCGCCAGCATCGATCATCGCTGCGGCCGATCTGCCGAACTGCTTCGATTCCAACCATGACGCGCAACGCAACCTGTTCACGATGAGGAACGCCGCGCAGGATGCCGTGAATCAGCAGTGCGCGCTGCAGGTCGGGCCGCGCGGCGGCGCGGCTTCGCGAGGCCTCGCGGCAGGCCGCTACACGGTCACAATCGCGAATGGCGGCGGCGGCGGCGCCGGCGGCACCATGCAGGCCCCGCACGGCGGCGGCGGCGCCGGGGGCGGCGGTGCCGGCGCAAGGGAAACGCAAACCACGGTCCAGCTGGCCGAGGGTGTTTACAGACTCACCATGGGCGCCGGCGGCCCGGGCGGCAACGCCTGCGTGTTCGCGCCTTACCACATAGGCGGCGGTCCCGGATGGTTGGGAAGCCCCAGCAGTATCGTGCGTATCGCGACCGGCGCTGTCGTCGCCGGTACTCCCGGCGCCGACAGCTATGCGCGCCCGTCGCGCGCGCAGCACGACCAGTCCGCCGGCAGGATGGACGGGCACGGCGGTTCCGGCCCCGGACAGACCAGCGGCGGCCACGGGGGCGACGCCGATTCCGCGCTCGGCGGCGCTATTCTGGCCGAGGCCGGGCAAAGCAGGCAGAGCGCGGGAAATTTCCTCGGGCAAGGCGGGATACCCGGCGGCAATGAGGATCGCACGACGGCCGGTGGCGGCGGCGGAGCGACCAGCCGGGCCGAGGGCGGCGGTGGCGGCGGTGAGAGCCCTGGCCACGCCAATCGCCCTGCGCAGCGCGGCACGCTCGGCAGCGGCGGCGGCGGCGGCGAAGGCAGCAGGTTCGAATGCGATGCCGGCGCCAGGGGCGGCCACGGCTACATCGCCCTGCGGCCGATCCAAGGTTAGTTGTCGATCTCCGCGTAGCGCGCAGGAAAGGCGGCAATCGCCTCGGCGCGCTGCGCCGATGCAAGGTAACGCGCGCCCCATTCATCGGCGGGCAGACGCGCCCGGTTGATTCCGCTCTTGAGTTCGAGGGCGACGATGCGCGCCGGAAGGCCGCTGTGCTCGAGCAGCGAAATCGCGATCTCGTCCGCCTCGCGCTGCTGCTGCGCCGCCCAGCTGCCGGTCACCACTCCCGAGCCCAATCTGGCCGCAACAAACCGCGCGATGAAGTTGACTCCGGGCAACAGCATGCCGAGCGCCGAAAACACGATGGATGCGCCGGAATTTTCCTCGGCATGCCGCGCGATGACGTGCGCCATTTCGCGCGCGACCAGGAATCCGATCACGGCATCAGAGGGCGCCAGCCGGGCCAAAGCGGTGCCGAGCACGATGCGGCCACCGGCGCTAGAGCCGGTGCTCACGCCGGGGCCATCGTTCACTTCAATGCGGAATTTTTCGATGCGCTCGAACAAGTCGGGGGCCATGTCGCGCGCGGCGAGCTCGAGTTTCGCGGCGATCGCCGCCACCCTGCCGGAGAAGTCCGCCGCGTCCCTGGCGCTGTCGCAGTCCGGCTCACATGCGCAGTCCGGCTCACATGCCGGCGCTTCGTACGCGGCACCCGAGGAGAGGGCAAAGCTCACGTCCGCGTGCGCCGCCTGCACCACCGGCAACGCGAGGATCTGATCCCGGCCGGTGAGCGGATTTGTCGAGCAGCCGGCCAACAGGGCCAGAGCCGCGAGCAAGCGGGCCAGCCTCATCCGGATTTTCGCGGCGACCGGATCGCGAATCAGCGGCGATTCAGCAGCAGGCTGACCACCACGCTGGTGAGGGCTGCAAGTCCGGCAGCCACGCCGATCGCCTGCCAGGGATGCTGATGCACGTATTCGTCGGTCGACTTCGACGCCGCCGCTACTTTGTCCGTCGCGGCATGCTGGAATTCGAGCAACCGCTCCCTGGCGTTCGCCAGGCGCTGCTCCGCGCCGGCGCGCAGGGCGCCCGCCTTTTCGCCGCCCGCCGTTGCCACGGACTTCAGCAGATGCTCCGTTTCAGTCGCGATCACGTTGAATTGCTCGATAAGCTGGTCTTTCGTCACCACACTGGCATGTCGGGTCATGGCTCTCTCGGTTAGAGGATGAAA
>JANNXB010000099.1:0-8301 GCA_031409355.1 Betaproteobacteria bacterium
CTGGAACCTGGTGGCCAAGGTGCCGCTCTTCCGCACCCTGGATGCGGCGCGCATCGCGGCGGTGGCCGGCGTGTTGCGGGCGCGGCGGGCCGAGCGCGGCGAACGCCTGATCCGCAAGGGCGACCAGGCCGACTCGATGTATTTCATCGTCTCGGGCGAGGTCGAAGTGGACCAGGAAACCAGCGCGCCCAAAGGGCAGCTGGGCGCGGGCGAATTCTTCGGCGAAATCGCGCTGATCGCGGACCGCACGCGTACCGCCACCATCACTGCGCTGTCGCCCTGCAAGCTGCTGCTGCTGCACAAGGATGATTTCCAGAGTTTCATGGACGCGCACCCTGACCTGAAGGATGCGGTGCGCGTCGCGGCCAAGCGGCGCCTGGAGGAACTCAAGGCCTGAGGAAGTTCAGGGCCGTGAAGGTGCGGGCCGTAAAGTTGCTTAGGGCTGTTTGCGCCGGGCGAGGATCGCGTCTAGCGTTTTCTGGGTTTCGGGCAGCAGCGCCCCGCCCAGCGAAACGGCGGTGCGCGCCGCGCTCTCCGCATCCGCCAGCCGGCCGAGCGCCGCCAGCACGTGGGCGCGATTGTTGAATGCGATCGCCGATTGCGGATGCGCCTCGCTCGCGCGAAAGAAAGCCCGCTCCGCGGCCGGCAGGTCCTTCAGCGCGTATTCGACGTTGCCCAGGCCGATGAGGCCGACCAGGCTCTGCGGCCAGCGCGCGAGCAGGGCGCGATACGATTCGCGCGCCTCGGGCAGGCGCCCGACCTGCTCCAGCGCGGCGATGGAAGCCGCTGCTTCCGGTTCTTTGGCGGTCACCGGCAGGCGGCCCGGCGGCAGCGCGAGCATCGACCAGTGGCCGCTGTCTTGCCAGAAAAATTCCAGGAAACCGAAGCTCCACTCGTCGCGCGCCTTCTTCGCCGAGCGCACGATGACTTCGCGCTTGTCCAGGTCGTAGCCCACGACCACCGCGTAGTGCCAGACGGGAATCATCTTGATGGAGAGATTCAGAAGCACCACCACCGGCGTGCCGGCGGCAAGCTCGCGCAGCAGGTCTTCGAGCCGCGGCGCGAGGGTATAGGGGACCAGCCCGTTGCGCCGCGTCGTGCCGAGCATCTCCGCCTGCAGGCTGCCCTGTCGGCCGGGAAGGTAGACCATTGGCGTCAACGATTCGACGCTGGCGGAAGGTATTCCCGCGGCGTTGAAGACCATCGCCAGCGAGGCCGGCCCGCAGAGGAAGTCGTCCTGCCTGTGGAACGGTACCTGCGTCAGTTCGACGCGCTGCGGCAGGCCAGCCGGCGGCTTCTCGCGCAGCGCTTCGCTCTGCGGCAGCGAGATGCAGCCGGCCAGGCAACTCAGCGCCGCCAGCGCGGCATAAAAAAGGCCCGCGCGAACGCGGGCCCGTCCAGCACAGCGGCGCGTTGTCGGCGCCGCTGCCGGACTTACTTCTTGACCAGCCACCAGATCAGCACGCCGAGCAGGATCAGCAGCACCAGGCTCGAGCCGTCAGCGCCGGCCGGCAGGCTCTGGATCTGGCCCGCGAGCTTGGCGACTTCGACATCGGTGAGGGCGGCGACGCGCTCCGCCGCGGCCTGCGGCGAAAGGCCGAGCGATTGCATCTGGCCCGAGACGTCGGCGCGGGTGATCTGGCTGACCACGAGCGCGCGCGAAGCCTGTGCCTGGGCTGCGGTGACGACCTGGTCGGTGCCGATCATTCCGGCATTCACCTGGAACGGCAACGCGATCATGCAGACAACCAGAAGACGGCTGATAAGGCGGGCGAATGACATGTTCATCGGGAACCTTTCGTGTTGATTGATGGGGGGGTGCGTGTCGCCCTGCGCCGTCTGTTCAAGCCCTGCGCGCCGGCTTGCTTTCAATCTAGCTCTGCGCGGCAGGCTGGTCAAGCCATGGATTTATGCCCATTGTGCGTTACCGCACGGTCGCCTGCCCCGCGGCTGCCTTTTGTTTCATATTCATTGGTCTACGGACAGCAGCAGGCTGGCGGGGTCCTCGATGGTCAAGACCTCGAGCTGCTCGGTCTTGCCGCGTACCTCGACGTGTTTCACCCCGGCGTCGGGCGGCGCGATGCCGGCAAAGCGCAGGGTGTCGAGCGATACGATAAGCGTGCAGCCGTACTGCTTGGTGAGGCTTTCCAGGCGCGCGGCGCTGTTGATGGTGTCGCCGATCGCGGACACGATGGGGTTGGCGGGCGGACCCATGCTGCCGACGATCGCCACGCCCGCATGTATGCCGATCCCGATGCGCAGCGGCTCGGCGAGTTCGTGCGCTAGCCGGGCGTTGAGCAAGCCCATCCGGCGGCGCATGTCGGCGGCGCCGGCGAGCGCATCGCGGCAGGCCGGCCCGATTTCCGTCTCCAATCCGTAGAGCGCGAGCAGGCCGTCGCCGGCGAACTGGGCATAGTGGCCGCCGGTGTCGCGCAGGGCTTCGGACATCTCGGCGAAGAACTGGTTGAGGATGAAAACGACGTCGTAGGGCAAGCGGGTTTCCCCCAGCTGCGTCGAGCCGCGCAGGTCGACGAACATGGCGACGACCTGGCGCTCGCGCCCTTGCACGCCGCCGGGCCTGCGCGCGAGTTCCGGGTCGGCGTTCGCGGGTACGAGCGGCGTGATCCAGATGTCGGCGGCTGGCCGCACCTGGCAGGCCAGCCGCACGTTGGGCGCCGCATTGATCCGTCGCAGCGCTTCCGCTTCCAGCTCCGAGGGCGGCTCAAGCGCCTCCAGCCCGCCTGCGATGCGCACACGGCAGGTCGTGCAGCGCGCGCGGCCGCCGCATACCGAGGCGTGCGCGATTCCGGCATCACGCACTGCTTCGAGCAGGCTGCTGCCGGCGTGCGCGGCGATTGCCTGGCCGGAGGAGTGGTGGATCCGGTAGGCGCCGCGCCGCAGTTTGCGCGCCGCGCGCCACAGCAGCGTGGCTCCCAGCAGTAGCCCGAACGACCAGTAGATCGCGTCCCGCGTGTTCAGCAGCAACGCGAGGTCCTCCCTGGTGATCGGTTGCGGCGGCGGCAGCATGACGTTGATGCCGGCGCTGACGAAGCCCGCGATGGCGAGCGCGGGCACCAGCACCGCGGCCGCGAAGAGCTGCTGCTGGAGGCGCGGATACCAGCTCTTGAGCCGCAGCCAGAAATGGATCCCGAAGCAAAGGTGCAGCCACACCACGTTGATCATCAGCACCTGCTTGGCGATCTGCCACGGATCCGCCCAGATGGCGGCGACGATGCGCGGATAGCTGACCTCGCGATCGAGCAACTGCCAGGCGAAGCGGGTGCCGACGACGTGATAGGCGAGCAGCGGAAGAACGGCCAGCCCGAGCGCGAGCTGCGCGGCCTCCCAGGCGGGCATGCGCAGCGTGCGGCGCCGCGTCAACGACACCAGTGCGAGCAGGAAGTGGGTCAGCAGCGAACCGTAAAGCAGGACCGTGCCCGGCGCGCTGCGCCACCACGCCGCGAGCGGCCGGCGCAGCGCGTCCATGGCCTCGACCGAGACGATGCCGAGCGCGTGGTTCAGGAAATGGCCCGTGACATAAGCCGCGATCACCAGTCCTGTGACCAGCCGCAAGTGGCGTTCGAGTTTGGCCATCACGGTATAGAATGCCCGCTTTCCGGAGGGACCGCCAAACGCAGTGCGACGGGGCGGCCAGAAATCCAGGGGAGCGAGGATGAATTTCAAGCGCGACGATCGGCGCATCCTGATTTACAGCCACGACACGATGGGGCTCGGCCACCTGCGCCGCTGCCGCACCATCGCCCATTCGCTGGTGAAGAATTTCAAGCAGGTTTCGGTCCTGATCCTGTCGGGCTCGCCGATCATCGGTTCGTTCGATTTCCGCGCGCGCGTCGATTTCGTGCGCGTCCCCGGCGTCATCAAGCTGCGCAGCGGCGAGTACACCTCGCTGAACCTGCACCTGGACGTCGAGCAGACCCTGAAGCTGCGCGGTTCGATCATCCGCCATACCGCGGAGATGTTCGAGCCGGATCTCTTCATCGTCGACAAGGAGCCGATGGGCCTGCGCGGCGAGGTGCTCGAGACGCTGGAAATGCTAAAGCCGCGCGGCACGCGCCTGGTGCTCGGCCTGCGCGACGTGCTAGACGAGCCGCGCCTGCTCGAACCCGAGTGGCAGAGGAAGAACGTGCTGCCGGCGCTACGCGATCTGTACGACGAAATCTGGGTCTACGGCCTGCCGCAGATCTGCGACCCGCTCGAGGGCGTGAGCCTGCCGATCAGCGTGCGCCAGAAAATGGTCTACACCGGTTACCTGCATCGCGAAGTGCCGACGCATGGCGCGCCGCCGCGCCTGCCGGAGATCACCAACCGGCCCTACCTGCTGGTGACCACGGGAGGCGGCGGCGACGGCGAGGCCTTGATCGAATGGGTGCTGCGCGCTTACGAGCACGATCCGCTGCTGCCCTACCCGGCGCTGCTGGTGCTCGGGCCCTTCATGCAACCCGAACGCCAAGCGGAATTCATGGACCGCGCCGCGCGCCTGAAGCGCGTCGACGCGATCACCTTTCACAGCCACCTCGAGTCGCTGGTGGCGAAAGCCGCGGGCGTGGTGGCGATGGGCGGCTACAACACCTTCTGCGAAGTCCTGTCGATGGATAAAAGGGCGCTGATCGTGCCGCGCACCGAGCCGCGCCTGGAGCAGTACATTCGCATTTCGCGCGCCGCGAAGCTGGGCCTGATCGCGATGCTCGCCGACGACGGGCGCTACGACCCGGCGGTGATGGCGGCCGCGCTGCGGCGACTGCCGAGCCAGAACCGCCCCTCCGATATCGTGGTTCCGGGCCTGCTCGAAGGGCTCGAGAACGTCAACCGGCTGGTGGCGCCCTGGCTCGAGTCGGCGGAGGAGGTCGGGGTACCGCAGACGCTGCCGCGCAGCGCCTAGCGCAAGCCCGCGATGACCGGGCCGTTGGCTGGCCGCGTCGCCTTCGTCCTGAAGGGCTATCCGAGGCTTTCGGAAACGTTCATCGCGCAGGAAATCGCCGCGCTGGAGCGCCGCGGACTGGAGATCCTGATCGTCTCGCTGCGCCATCCCACGGATGCGCGCCGCCACCCAGTGCACGGCGAGATCAGGGCTCCGGTTTTGTATTTGCCTGAGTATCTCTTTCTTGAGCCTTTCAGAACAATCCGCGCGTGGCTCAATGCAAGGCGAAAACCGACTTACAAGGAAGCTCGAAACCTCTGGCTGCGTGATCTGGCGCGAGATCCGACGCCTAACCGCATCCGCCGGTTCGGGCAGGCGCTGGTGCTGGCGCATGAACTGCCGCGGGATGTGGAACGCCTGCACGCGCATTTCCTGCATACCCCGGCCTCGGTCACACGCTATGCCGCGCTGCTGCGTGGCATCCCGTGGACCGGCTCGGCGCATGCGAAGGACATCTGGACCACGCCGGAATGGGAAAAGCGCGAGAAGCTGGCGTCCTGCGCATGGCTCGTCACCTGCACGGCGGTCAATCACGCGCATCTCGCGGCGCTCGCGCCGCCCGGCCGCGTCGAACTGGTCTATCACGGGTTGGATCTTTTACGCTTTCCTGCCGAGGGAAAAGGCACGGCCGAGAAAGACGCCAAGGATCCGACCATCATCCTTTCCGTTGGTCGCCTTGTGGAAAAAAAAGGCACCGACGTCCTGCTCGACGCGCTGGCGCGACTGCCTTCGGATCTTCATTGGCGCCTGGTGCACGCGGGCGGCGGCCCGCTAAAGGAATTGCTCGAGCGCCGCGCGCGCTCACTCGGCATCGCGGATCGCGTCGAATGGCGCGGCGCGCGCACGCAGACTGAACTGCTCGCCGAGTACCGCGCCGCGGACCTGTTCGCGCTCGCCTCGCGCGTGGCGCGCGACGGCGACCGCGACGGCCTGCCCAACGTGCTCGCCGAGGCGCAGAGCCAGGGACTTGCCTGCGTGGCGACCCGGGTGTCGGGGATTCCGGAACTGATCGAACACGGCGTGACGGGCCTGCTGGTCGCGCCCGAGGAACCCGGGGAACTGGCGCAGGCCCTCGAATCCCTGATCCGCGATCCCGCCCGGCGCCGCGCGCTAGGTGAAGCTGGGCGGCGAAAAGTGGCCGAAAAGTTCGGGCTGGAAGCGAATATCGCCCGCCTCGCGCGCAAGTTCGGCCTCGCTCAGTCGTAAGCCGGGCGGAATAGAATTGTTCATGCGTATAGCGTTCTATGCACCGCTGAAATCGCCGACGCACGAGACGCCTTCAGGTGATCGCCGGGTCGCGCAATTGCTGATCGATGCGCTCGAGCGTTGCGGGCATCGCGTCGAACTGGCGTCGAACCTCCGCAGTTTCGAACCAAACGGCGATCCGGCTCGCCAGGCGGCGCTCCGCGACCAGGGCGTCGCGCTCGGCCGGCAACTTGCGGCGCAGTGGCGCGACGGCCCTGCCGGCGCGCGGCCCGAACTGTGGTTCAGTTATCACTCGTACTACAAGGCGCCCGACTGGCTCGGGCCCGAGGTGAGCTCGGTGCTGGGGATTCCCTACGTCATCGCGGAGGCTTCGCACGCGGGCAAGCGCGCCGGTGGCGCGTGGGACATCGGTCACCGGGGCGCGCTGGAGTCGATCCGGCGCGCCGACCTGCTTCTTTGCCCGACGCGCGATGACGTCGCGGGCCTGCGCCAGGTCGCGGCGGCGCCGGAGCGTATCGCGCTGCTGCCGCCGTTCCTCAATGCGGCGCCGTTTCGCGCCGCCGCCCGTCGCCGGCAGGCTTGCCGCGATGATCTCGCGCGCGCCCATGGACTCGATGCGTCGGTCCCCTGGCTTGCGGTGGCGGCGATGATGCGTCCCGGCGACAAGCTCGCCTCCTATGCCTCGCTCGCGCGCGTGCTCGGCAGGTTGCGCGATCTTCCCTGGCGCCTGCTGGTCGCGGGCGATGGTCCCGTGCGCGACCAGGTCGAAACGGCTTTCGCCGCCGCGATTCCGGGGCGCGCGGTGTTTCTCGGCGCGCTTGAACAGCAGGAAGTCGCAACAGCGTGCGCCGCCGCGGATCTTTGCGTCTGGCCCGCCGTCAACGAGGCCTACGGCATGGCGCTGCTCGAGGCGCAAGCCGCGGGCGTGCCGGTGGTTTCCTGCGCCACGCGCGGCGTGCCGGACGTGGTCGAGCACGGCAGGACGGGCCTGCTTGGCGCCGCAGGCGACGAAAGCGCGCTCGCCGCCCTGGCGCGGGAACTCCTGCTCGACCAGGGCAAGCGTTCCCGCATGGGCGCGGCAGCGGCGGCTTTCGCGGGCGGCGAACGCAGCGTCGAATCGGCCGCGGCCCTCCTTGGCAGCCTGCTGGCGAAATTCGCCGCGACGCCTGCTTGAGTAAAAAGCGCATTTTTTTCTACGTCCAGCACCTGCTCGGGATCGGCCACCTGAAGCGGGCGGTGACGCTCTCGCGCGCGATGGCTGCCGCCGGCATGGAGGTGACGCTCGCGAGCGGCGGCCTGCCGGTCCCGGAACTCGCGGCCGCGGCGAGCGAAGGCGGTGTGCGCTTCGTGCAATTGCCGCCGGCGAGCGCGGCCGACCTCACGTTCAAGGTGCTAGTGGACGCCAATGGCAGGCCGGTCGACGATGAATGGAAGCGCGTACGGGGCGATGCCTTGCTGGCCGCCTGGCGCGCGGCCGATGCCGACGTGCTGGTGCTGGAACTGTTTCCGTTCGGGCGCCGGCAGATGCGTTTCGAGCTGTTGCCCTTGCTCGAAGCGGCCGCCTCGCGTCGCACGGTCATCGCCTGCTCCGTTCGCGACGTGCTGGGATCGCAGAAAAACGCGCAGCGGCAGGAAGAGGCGCTGGCTCTCGTGGAGCGCTACTTCGATCGCGTGCTGGTGCACGGCGATCCCGGCGTCATGGCCTTCGAGCGCACGTTTCCCGGCGCGGCCCGCATTGCGGACCGGATCGAATACAGCGGATATGTAGTCGATGCGGCAACGCCTGCGAACGGCGAGGCAGGCAGGGATGAGGTAATTGTGTCCGCGGGCGGGGGGGCCGTCGGCGCTGCGCTGCTGGAAAGCGCGATCCTGGCGAGGCCAATGACCATGTTGCGGGACCGGACGTGGCGGATCCTCGCCGGGAATAATCTGCCTGACAGTGAATACCGAAAACTAACGACGCTGACTGCCGGCGGGGTCGGGATGCAACTGGAGCGCTCGAGGCCGGATTTCACGACCCTGCTCGCGAATTGCGCGCTCTCCGTCAGCCAGGCGGGGTACAACACGCTGATGGAGATCGTCAGCGCGGGCGCGCGCGCCGTGGTGGTGCCCTTCGCGCGCGGCCAGGAGACGGAACAGACGCTGCGCGCGCGCTG
>JANNXB010000100.1:0-10587 GCA_031409355.1 Betaproteobacteria bacterium
GCGTCGCCCAGCAGCGTGACGCGGCCGTCGGTCCAGTTGGTCGCCGGGTCGCGATCGTGCAGCACCCAGTTGCGCTCGCGCGAAACGTAGCGCAGGTTGTCGCGCACGCCGGGATGCGTGCGGGAGAAGATTTCCTCCAGCTCGTCCGGCGCGCCGGGATCGGGCTCGCCGCGGCGGAGGCGCCGGCTGGAGATGGTAGCGACGTTGTTCATCACCGCCCCGCCCTGCAGGCGGTACTGCACCATGTGCAGGTCCGGGCCGCCCCAGATCGTCATCGAATTGGCGCGACTGCGGTCGACGATCTGCGCGTCGGGCACCACGCCGCGGTAGACGTAGTGCCCCGCCATCCGCGGCGCGCCGTCGCCGATCACCGACTGGCGCGTCGGCGACCACAAGCCGTCCGCGCCAACCAGCGCCGCGCCTTCGAACTGGCTGCCGTTGTCGCAAGTGACGGTGACCAGGTCCTTCTCCTGCCTGAACGACTTCAATCCATGGGATGGCGAAAGGACAATCTCCTCGCACTGCCTGCAGGCGGCCAGCAATCCGCCAAGCAGATCGCGGCGGTGGATGACGAAGTAGCGGTACTTGTAGCGTGCGACGAAGGACTTGCCGAGCGAGATGCGGCTGATTTCCTCGTTGGTCAGCGCGTCGGCGAAGATCAGCGCCTCCGGATACACCGAAGCGGGTTCGAGCGACGCGAGCACGCCCAGGCGCTCCAGCATGTGCGCCACGTTGGGCCCCATCTGGATGCCATAACCGATCTCGCCGAACTCGGCGGCCTTCTCCAGCACGCGCACCTTGCGGCCCTTCTGCGCCAGCGCGAGCGCCGCGGCCAGGCCGCCGATGCCGCCGCCTGCGATGAGTATCTCTCTGCTCATATCTCGCGCCCGCTCATGGTTACGCGGTATTCTCCAATTTCAGGTTTTCAGGAAAACGAGAGGGAGAAGAACATGCTGCAATCCGTCCGCGCCGCTGCCGTCGTCATCGCCTCGATGCTCGCAGCGTTCGCTGTTCACGCGCAAGTGTACCCCGCGAAACCGCTGCGACTGATCGTGCCCTACCCCGCCGGCGGCGGCACCGATTTCTTCGCGCGCGCGGTCGGTGCGCAGCTTTCCGTGCAGCTCGGCCAACCGGTCGTCGTGGAAAACCGTCCCGGTGCCGCGACCATCATCGGCGCCGAAGCGGTGGCGAAATCCGCGCCCGACGGCTACACGCTGCTGCTCGGTGACACCGCAACTTACGCGGTCAATCCCAGCCTCTACAAGAAGCTGCCCTACGACCCGGGCAAGGATCTCGCGCCCGTTACCATGACCGGGCGCTTCGCGCTGCTGCTGGTGGTCAATCCGGGGAAAATGCCGGCAAGCTCGGTGAAGGAATTGGTCGAGGAAGCGAAAAAAGCGCCGGCCAAATTCGATTACGCGTCACCGGGGCCCGGCAGCCCGCACCACCTCGCGATGGAAATGTTCAAGCAGCGCACCGGCACCCAGTTCAACCACGTGCCTTACAAAGGAGCGGGGCCGGCGATCCAGGACCTGCTCGGGGGCCAGATTCCGCTGATGTTTCTCGACCTCGCGGCGGGCGCACCGCAGATCAAGGCCGGCAAACTGAAGGCACTCGCGGTGGCCAGCGACAAGCGCATCGCGGCGCTGCCGGACCTGCCCACCGTGGCTGAATCCGGAATCCCTGGATTCGAGGCATGGGCTTGGCAGGCGCTTGCGGTGCCCATCGGCACGCCAAGGGAAATCGTGGCGAGGCTGAACGCGGAGTTCCGCAAGGCAGTCGGCGTGCCGGTACTGCGTCAAAAGCTGATCGACGCCGGCATCGACCCGCTGCAGAGTTCGCCCGAAGACGCGAGCGCCTATATCCGGAGCGAAGCCCTGAAGTGGTCGAAGGTGATCAGCGACGGCAAGATCACCGTCGAGTAAGCCTCATTCGCGCCATCGCCGCCGCGCTGCTCGCGGGCACCGTGCTCTGCGCGGCGGCCCAGGACGTTCCGCTGGGCGAGTTGATCGCGCGCGCGAAAAAGCGCGACGCGGCGGCGGAGTACATCCTCGGCATGCGGGCCTATGAAGGTCGCGGCGTGCCGCGCGATCCGAACCAGGCGCTGCGCCTGGTGGAACGCGCGGCGAAACGCGGCCATCTCGAAGCACAGAACGCGTACGGTTTCTTCCTGCAGCACGGCGTCGGCGCCGCCGCCGACCCGGCACGGGCGCGCGAGTGGTACGAAACCGCCGCCACGCGCGACCATGCACGGGCGCAGGTGAATCTCGGCTGGCTCCATGAGCATGGCCTCGGCACCGAGCGCGCGCCCGCGCTCGCGCTGGAGTGGTATCGCAAGGCCGCGGCGCAGGGCCTGGCCGAGGGCGACTTCAACGCCGCCAGCCTGCTCGAGAACGGCGCGCCGCCGGATCCCGCGGGCGCCGCTGCCGCATACGCGCGCGCGGCGGCGAAGAATTTCGTCCCCGCGCACTACCGCCTTGGGCGCCTGCTGGAAGAAAAGAGAGCGCCGGCCGAATTCGGCGACGCGCTCGCGCGCTACCGCGCGGCGGCGCGCGCCGGGGTGGCGGAAGCGGAGTTTGCCGCGGCGCGGCTGCTGCTCGCCGCCGGCGGCAGCGCAAACGCGCGCGAGGCGCTCGACTGGCTGCAGCGCGCGGCGAAGCAGGAACACGCGCCTTCGCGCGCCCTGCTCGCGGATGCCGCGAGCCAGTTCCGCATCGCCGGGCTGCTGGCCGCGGAGCCCCCGGGCGAGGCGGCGGCGCTCGCCTGGCTGGGCGCCGCCGCCGAACAGGGCCACCGCGACGCGCAATTACGGCTCGGCATCGCGCTTGAAGAAGGGCGCGGCGCGGCGCGCGATCCGGGCAGTGCCGCCGGGTGGTACACGAAGGCGGCGGCGGCGCGCGATCCGGAGGCGACCTACCGCCTCGCGCTCCTTTACGACGAGGGGATCGGCGTGCCGCGCGACACCGTCAAGGCCCGCGACCTGCTTGGCGCGGCCGCGGACCTGGGCCATGAGGGGGCGCGCGAGCGCATGTCCCGGCTGCTCGGCCCCCCCATGCCCGCACTCGACTCCGGGGGCCTGTTCCGGGGGCAACGCTAGCGCCTACCCGCTGCTTGGCAAGAGGCGTAGAATCACCCGTTCGTGCCATCTCCCCCTAGGATGCCGCCATGACGTTCCGTACCGTGAAATCCCTTCTTGCCGCGCTGGCCCTTGCCGCCTTCGCGCCCCTCGCCGCGGCCCAGTTCCAGCCCGGCATGTCCGTCGAACAGGTCGAGGCGGAGGCGAAGGCGCAACTGTCCGCCGGCGCAACGCTCGCGCAGGTCGCGGCGCGCGCACTCGCCGCCGGGATCGACGCCGGCGTGGCCACCGCGGCGCTGGTTATCGCGAGCGGCAACGCCGCCGGCGCGGTAAGCGCGATGATCGGCGCCGGTGCGCCGGTGCAATCCGTCGTCAACGGCGCGCTGGCGGCCGGCGCCTCGTCCGATTCGGTGACCCAGGGCGCGATCGCCGCGGGTGTATCCCCGAACATCGTGCAGGCCGCGATCCAGAACAGCGGCGCCACGGGCGCCACCAGTTCGACGTCCAGCACCTCCTCCAGCACGCCGGCCGGCAGCGCCGGCGCGGGCGGCGGCGGCGGCACGACCACCACCGCCAGCACGGCGAGCCCCAGCTGAGGGTAATCGCGGGCGGCGTACTTCTCGCCGCCCTGGCGGGGCTCTGCGCCCTCGCGCTGCCGCGCGGCCTTGCCGACCTGCACGCCTTCGAAGCGCGCGCGCTGTTCCAGTCCTGGGAGTCGAAGCGCCTGCGGCCCTCGGTCGAGGAATGGACGCTCGCGCGCGGCCTGCTGCGCGAAGCGCACGCCCTCGATCCGCGACAACCCGCCTACCTCGAAGACATCGCGCGGCTCTACGAGCTGCGCGCCGCGCCGCTCAAGGCAGGCGATGCGCTCGCGCAGGGCTACCTGCGCCAGGCGCTCGACTACCAGCGCCAGGCGTTGCGCCTGCGGCCCGGCTCGCCCTACACCTGGTCGAACATCGCGCTGCTCAAGGCGCGGCTGCCCGAGCCCGACCGCGAATTCGAATCCGCGTTGCGCAACGCCGCGCTGCTCGGCCCCTGGGAACCGGCGGTGCAGGTCGCCCTTGCCCAGGCCGGCTTCCGGCACTGGGAAGCGCTGGCGCCGGAAACCCGCGCCTCGCTTGTCGCCAATGCCGGACGCATGCTGCGCTGGCAGGACGTCAAATTGTTTGAACTTGCCCGGAACAGCGGACGGCTCGCCGTAGTATGTTCCTTGCGCGGCGTGGAACGCTCGCCGCTCGCTCGCGCATGCATTTGAAAACAAAGTAAAAAGAGCATAACCTAGCGGTGCACATCACCGAAGGGAGTTGTCCCATGTCTCGGTTGTTCGCCGTTCTGATCTCCACACTGCTCGCGCTTGGCGCCGGCAACGCGTTCGCCCAGGCCGCCTACGTGCACGACATGACGGGAACCGCCGTAGCCACAACCGGCACCGGCGCCGGCACCACCCAGCGCGCGCTCAAGATCGGCGACACCGTCGAAACCGGTAGCACCATCAGCACCGGCGACAAGAGCACCGCGGTGGTCAAGTTCGAGGACGGCCAAGTGATGGCCCTCTCCGAGAAAACCAGTTTTCGCATCGTCGATTACCGCTTCAACAAGCAGCGCGTGAGCGACAGCAGCGCGGTCTTTACCCTGCTGCAGGGCGGCCTGCGCTTCATCAGCGGCGTGATCGGCGCCACCAACCGCAACTCCTTCCGCATGAACGTCGGCACCGCGACCATCGGCATCCGCGGCACGGACGGCATCGTCACCTACGACTCGGTGGCCCAGGCAATCATCGCCACCGTCAACGCGGGCGCGCTGGAAATGGCGACGCCGCAGGGCACGCAGGCCATCGGCGTCGGCACCTTCTCAAGCGTTTCGCAGGGGCAGGGACCCACCGTGCCGCAGCCGACCTCGCAGGCCACCGCCGCCGTGCAGCAGGTGCTGAACAACCTCGCGGTGCGGGCCGTGCCGATCAATACGCAGATAGTGGTGCGGGCCTCGGCGCTGGCCGCGGCCGCGCAGGCCAACGCCACGCTGCTCGCCGCCCAGGCCGCCGCGCAACCGGCCAACACCGTGCTGCAAATAGCGGCGGCGGAAGCCGCGAAGCAGGCGCAGGATTCCATCGCGTTCGCGATCCAGGCGGGGCAGCAGGCCTTCGATACGGCGGTGCGGGAAGGCGGCGCCCAGCAACCCGCGCCGGCGGCGCCGCCGCCCGGTCCGCCGACGGGAACGACGGGAACCACGTCAGGAACGACAGGCGATACCGGCACGACCGGTAGTACGCCCTCCGGCGGCGCCGGTAGCGGTGGCGGCGGCAGCGGCACCACCACCCCCCCCGCCAGCGGGAGCTAGCGCTTGGGGCGGTTGGCCGGGCGGTGCCCGCGCAACAACCGCTCCAGCGAACGCTCTTCCCGGTAGCGCTCCAGGCTCTGGCGCAGGAAATCCGCCTGCTCCGCCGGTACCACCAGCTCGGAGCGAACCGCGCCCGCAGCCAGCGGCCGGTTGTAGCCCGGGTTTAGCGCGAGCAGATCCTCGTAGGGCACGGCGGCGAGGCGCGAAGCGAGGCGCAGGTCGAGGTCCAGTTCCAGCGCCACGCGGGTGAAATAGGGCTCATCGGGCAGGTCGCCCAGGTCGAGGCCGAATTTTTCCGGATCCAGCACGATGTTGCGCAACGCCATCAGGCGCGGCACGTAGTTGCGCGTCTCCTCGGGCAGCGAGAGGGCGGTGAAGCCCCCGCCGCCCATTCCACGCGCACCGCGCCGTTCAACCGCGCGCAGCACCGAGTTCTCGCCCCAGTTGTACGAGGCGAGCGCGAGATGCCAGTCGTGGTGCAGCTTGTAGAGCATTTGCAGGTAATCGAGCGCCGCGCCGGTGGAGGCGAGCACGTCGCGCCGCGCGTCGAAATGCGCCGTCTGCGCGAGCTTGTAGCGCGTACCGGTCCCGGGGATGAACTGCCAGAGCCCCGAAGCCTGCGCCGAGGACAGCGCCATCGGATTGAAGCCGCTTTCCACCGCCGGCAGCAGCGCGAGTTCCATCGGCAGGCCGCGCCGCTCGACCTCTTCGACGATGTAATGCAGGTAGCGCCGCGCGCGCGCGAAGATGCCGCGCAGCAACTCGGGACGCGTCGCGTAGTACGCCTCGTGCACTGCGACCAGCTTGCTGTCGAGCTCGGGCATGGCGAAACCCTGGCGCAGCCGCTCCCAGAGATCCGCCGGGCGGGTCAGGAGCTTTTCGATTTGTGCATCGCCGGCGCTGGCGGCCGGCGCGGCAAGCACGCGCGGTGGCTGTCCGGCGACGTTGACGAAATCCGCCGCAGCCGCCGGCCCGGCGACGATGGACAACACGATAAAAAATCCGGCGGTTCTCACGAAAGGGGATGCTAGCGCGAACGCGCGGCGCCGGGAAATGCTAGGGTTCCTGCCGCGATGAGAGACGTCCTTGGCTTCTTGCTGGCGCTGGGCATCACCGCGACCGCCATTCCGGTCCTGGCGCGCGCCGCCGGCGGTTGGGGGCTGCTTGCACACCCGGGGCCGCGCAACAGCCACGAGGGCGCCGTGCCCACGGTCGGCGGCCTCGCGATGGGCGCGGCATTCCTTGCCGCCTACGCCGTGACCGGGCTCGCCGCAAATCTCTCGCCGCTGCTGGCAGCCGCCGTGGCGGTCACGCTCGTGGGCGGCGTGCTGGACGACCGCCACGAGCTGCGCTCGCTGCCCAAGTTCGGTTTCCAGATCGCGGCCGCCGCGCTGCTGGTGCTCGGCGGCGACGCGCTGCTGACGCACCTGGGCAACCTCATGGAGGAGGAACTGTTCGCGCTCGGCCGCTGGGCGGTCCCGCTCACCGTGTTCGCGCTGGTCGGCGTGATGAACGCGCTAAACATGGCCGACGGGTTGGACGGACTCGCAGGCGGGCTTGCCCTCGCCGCCTGCCTCAACTTCGGCGCCGCGGCCTGCCTCGCCGGCCATGCCCCCGAGTTCGCCGCGATCAGCATCGCCACGGGGGCGACCGCGGGATTCCTCTTCTTCAACGCGCGTTCGCCCTGGCGCGCGCGGGCAACGGTGTTCATGGGCGACACCGGCAGCCTGTTCCTGGGGCTCCTGCTGGGCTGGCTCGCGGTGCGCCTCGCGATGGCGGAGCGCCCCGCACTTGCGCCGATCAGCGCGGTGTGGGTCCTCGCCCTGCCGATCGCCGACACCGTGACGCTCCTCGTGCGGCGCGGCCTGCGCGGCCGCAACCCGTTCCACGCCGACCGCCAGCACCTGCACCACATCCTGCTCGCGCTCGGCCTCTCGAGCGGCCAAGCCGTCGCGATCCTGGTCGTCCTGTCCTTCGCGCTGGGCGCGCTAGCCCTCGCCGCCGAAGCCGCCGGCGTGCCGCAGTACGCGATGTTCTACGCGTACCTCGCGTGCCTCGTCACCTACGGCTGCGCGGCTGAATTCGCCTGCAAGAAACTCAAACTCTAGAAAATTGGCCCAGAGCCCGATTTCCCACTACCCTTTCGGAGCGGGTGCGCGCGGCTTTACAAGACGCGTGTCAAACGGAAACTTCGCCACCCCTACGATCGCCAGCCGCGCGGCATCGCGATGCACTGGATTGATCAGCCAGTTTCTGGAACTCGGCACAAGCGCGCTTGGCACGCTCAGCAAAGCGGCCCGTCCCTCGCGCAACCAGGCATCGCCGATCGCCCGGGTCCTTGCAATGTCCGCCGGCCACCCTGCGCCAGGCAAGGAATCGCCGAGCGTCTCGCGGCGCATGCCTTCGGGCGCGTCGATCTGCAGCAACTGGTAATGACTCGGCA
Organism: Betaproteobacteria bacterium; assembly: GCA_031409355.1. Lineage (GTDB taxonomy): Bacteria > Pseudomonadota > Gammaproteobacteria > Burkholderiales > SG8-39 > RBG-16-66-20. Next base: position 7,857 of record JANNXB010000100.1, read on the forward strand.
GCGCGGCGAAGGAATCGATGTCGAGATGCACGAGGGCTTCCAATAGCGCCAATGCGGGGTGCTCGGCAGCGTAGACGATTGGCCGGCCCGGCGAATGCCAGCGCCCGCCGGCGCGCAGGCCGCCCCGGCCGGAAAGCTCAGCGTGATTGCTGATGCGCCAGAGCCGCAGGATGCCGGTTCCTCAGGCTAGGCGAAATACCCTTCATCGACGCGGGTCAGCAGTTCTTCGACCACGCGCGCGCCGGCCTCGGTGCGGACCAGCGCCAGGGCGGAAGCACCTCGCCACTGCTTTTTCGGCGCGCGCAACCACGCGAGCGCCTTGGCATGCTCGCCAAAGGTGATGTCGGCCATGGCAACGATGCGCGCCAGGCGCAGCGCGCGGTCGGACTCATCGACCGTGAGCCGCTCGTCTTTGGCCAGCCGATGGGACAGCGTGCGCGGCGGGATGATGAACGCGAGATCCTCGGCACGCAGCCCAACGGCGGCAAAGCGCTTCAAGACCTGCGGCGAAAGGCCATGCCGGGCCGTCGCGACCAGCGCCACTTCAGACGCGGGGGCCGCGCGCAGGCCGAGCAGCCCGGCAATGCGGGCCAGCAATGAGGTTGCGGTACTGGCTTTCGATGCGGGAGCGAATTCGAGGACTGCAGACATGTGGCACCCGGCAGGGTTTGGCAATATGCCGACAATATATAGGCATTTTGCCGGGGCCGCAATCCTCAGCCACGCGACGCCTGATTAGTAGGTAAAGAGGTAGTACGCGAGCTTGATGTACTCGGCGAACACGAATTGCGCGTTCGGCGAAGTGCGCCACCAGTGCTCCGCATCCCAGCCTTCCATGTCGGAAGCGACCAGGGTGTACGTCTTGCCGCTGCCCGCGAACACCTTGCCCCATACCCACGAGAGCCTGCGCATATGGGGCGGATCGCTCACCACCAGCACGCGGTCCAGCTTCATCGACTGCATCAACTCGAGCGTATTGACTGCCTCTTCCCACGAATTGGCGGAGCGACGGTCGAAGAGCAGGACCTTTTCCGGAATGCCCTCGTCGATCAGGTAACGCGCCCGCCAGTTGAGATAGGCCGCGCGGGTCTTCGAGTGTCCGTCTTCCATTGCGGTCAGCAGGACTTTGGGTGCGAACCCCTTGCGATACAGCGCCAGCACCCGGTCGGCCCGGGCGCCGTGATCCCCACCGAGCGCGACCAGCAGATCCGCCGTCACCGGCGCCTGCGCCGGCGCGACAAGAAAATGCCCCGCGCCTAGGAATCCCAGAAACAGCACGGCAAAACCCAGCAGCGCGCTCGCACCGAGCCAAGCGGCGATCTTTTTGCGTTTCATCTCTTTTCCGCCTCGACGATGACATCCCGCCAGCGCGCGAGCGCAATCGGCCTGTCCCATTCGCGTTCGAACGCCACACGCGCCCGCTCGCCCATAGCGCGAATCTTGTCCGGTGACGCACGCAGGTCCTTGATCGCGGCGGCAAGCCCCGCGGCATCGCCCGCCGATACCGTCACGCCGCAGCCGTGCGCGGCGATCGCGCGTGCGATCTCGCCGTCCGGGTCGCCTACGAAGATCACCGCGCGCCCCGCGGCCGCCACACCGTAGAACTTGCTCGGCACGATCAGGCCCTCGAGCGCAGGCAGCAGCGTCACCAGGTGCACATCGCAAGCGGCGAGGCTCTCGCCGAGCCGCGCCTCGGGCACGTAGCCGCGCAGCTGCACGTTCGCAAGCCCTGCCGCGCGCAGCCGCGCGAAGTGAAACCCGCCGCCTGTGAACGAGAACATTACCTCGCGCTCTTCCGCGAGCAGCCGCGCCGCGGCGAGCAAGGTCTCGCAGTCGTGGACCCGGCCCAGGTTCCCGGCGTAGCCGACGACGAATTTCCCCTCCAAACCCCACTCGCGGCGCAGCGCACTCGCCTCAAGGGCCATAGGCCGCAGCGCAGCGCCGTCGGCCCAGTTGGGTACCACGCGCAGCGGCGCACCCGGCACCAGCCGCCGGAACTCGGCGGCCATGCGCTCGCCGAGCACGACATTCACCACGGCACGGCGCGCGCTCCAGTCGCGCAGCAAGCGCGCGAGCGTACCTGGCGGACCCGCCAGCAAGCGCATCCCCGAACGCGCCGCCGCTTCGGGAAACACGTCCTGCAGCCAATTCACCAGCCGCGCGCCGCGCAGCATCGCCGCAAACGCGGCGACCACCGATATCAACGGCGGATCGGTCTTCGCGACGACGATGTCTTTTTGATTCAGCATTCTTGCGAGCACAAAAAAAGCGGAAAGATAAAAACTGAAGTAATCCAATGCCCGGCCGGCGAGCGAACCGCGGCCGAAGCGCGTCGTCCAAACGCGATGCACGTGCACGCCGCGCACCGTCTCTTGCGCGGCATAGCCCGGCCCCGCGCCGTCGCCCGGTCCTACACTTTCATAAGCGAGCCGGCTCGTCACCGCGTGCACCTCGCGCCCCGCCGCCGCGAGATCGAACGCCACGTCCGCGGCGTGCAGGCCCGTCGGGGCAAGATCCGGATGGAAGAACCTGTTGACGAAGACGATCTTCATCATGCACCCCGCTCCGCATGCGCGAAGGCGGGCGCCACCAACGCGATCTCCGAGGCCGGGATCTCCATTGCGCGAGCGCGCTTGCGCCACCCGGATACGGCCTCGTGCAACTCCTCGATAATGCGCCCCGCTTGCCGCGATTCCAGCCTGTAGAACGGCGCTGTCGCCGCGACCAGCGC
>JANNXB010000101.1:0-2388 GCA_031409355.1 Betaproteobacteria bacterium
TTCGCCTACAGCGAATGGGACCTGCGCGCTTCGCGCTGCGGCGTGGATCTCTGGCTGCGCACCGTCAGGACGAAGACGCACAAGCTCACGCTGGAAACGAACTCGGGCGCGGGCGAACTCTACGACCTGAAGAACGATCCGCAGGAAATGGACAACCGCTTCGACGATCCCGGCGCCAGGGCGGTCCGCAAGGAACTCGAAGACATGATTGCGAGCCGGCCAAAGGACCAGGTCGCGCCGCTGCCGCAGATCGGCATGGCATGATGACCGCCAGCCCATGCTGACCGAAGCACAACTCGAGCAATACAAGGATCGCGGCTACGTTGTTCCCGAGTTCCGGCTGCCGGAATCCGTGCTCGAAGACCTGCGTGCCGATCATGCACGGCTGGTGGCCCGTCATCCCGAACTGCGCCAGTACTGTCCGAACCTGCTCAGCTACGACCTGCGCTTCCTGGAAATCGCGCGCACGCCCGAGATCGTCGCCATGGTGGGCCAGATCCTCGGGCCGGATTTCGCGCTCTGGAATTCGAGCCTGTTCGCCAAGCCTGCTGCCGACGGCAAGCGCACGCCCTGGCACCAGGACGGCCAGTACTGGCCGATCCGCCCGCTTGCGACCTGCACCGTGTGGATCGCGCTCGACGATTCGACCACCGAGAATGGCTGCCTGCGGGTCATTCCGCGCTCGCACCACGGCCAGAAGCTGCGCGCGCACCGCAAGCTCGAGACGGACGACGCCACTCTCAACCAGGAACTGCTCGAGTCGGAGTACGACCTGTCGCAGGCGGCCGACCTGGTGCTGAAGGCGGGGCAGATGTCGCTGCACGACGTCTACCTGCTGCATGGCTCGGAACCGAATTTCTCGCCGCGCCCGCGCCGCGGCATGACTCTGCGCTTCATGCCGACGACGTCGTACTTCGATCGCGACATCGCACGTCAGCAGGCGAAGGAATTCGCCCTCGCGGATCATTCGCTGCGTACGTTGTACTTGATGAGCGGTGTCGACCGCTCGGGGCGCAACGACTTTCGGCTGAGGCGCTGAGGCGCGGGCGCCGGACGTTTACGCCGGAGCAGCGGGGCCAGGGGGCATCAGGACGGTCTGGGTGCCGTCGGCGAAGCCGACGCCCATCTTGATCAGGGCGGCTTCGAGGCGTTTCAGCGCCTGGGCGCGCACGTCGAACTGCTTGCCGGGCGCGGTGCGGAACTTGCATCGGAAGATCTTCACGCCCGGATCGATGCGGTAGAGCTTGCCTTTCAGCGTCTCCATGATCAGGGGCCCGATCTCGGGATCCGCCTTCATTTCTTCCCCGACCTTCTTGATCATCTTGCGGATCTTCTCGCTGTCGATGCCGATCGGCATCGGGATGTTGAATTTCTCGATCACCCAGTCGCGCGACGTATTGCGCACCGTGCCCAGGGAGCCGTAGGGCACGAAGATCAGCGGGCCGTTGTGGTGGCGCAGCGCGACCGTGCGCAGCGTGATCCTTTCCACCGTGCCCTTGGTCGTCGTGCCGCTTTCGATGTATTCGCCGATGCGGAACGCATCTTCCGCGAGAAAGAAAACGCCCGCGATGACATCGCGTACCAGGGCCTGGGCGCCGAAGCCCAGCGCCAGGCCGACGACGCCCGCGCCCGCCAGCAGCGGAGTGATCTCGATGCCGAGCGCCCATAGCGAGGACATGACCAGCAGCACGACGATCAGCACTGCCGCCGTCACTCGCAATAGCGGCAGCAGCGTCAGCAGTCGTGCGCCGGGCCCGGGTTCGCCGTGCACCGCCGGTTCGATCTGGCGCAGGCGGTGGTCGACGGAGGTCCTGATGGCGATCCAGAACATGTTGGCCAGCAATGCCAGTGCCGCCACCGCCAGCAGGCGCAGGCCAAAGAGGGCCAGCGGCTTCTCGCTTGCCGTGAGTTCGGAGAGCGGCGTATCCAGCGCGACCGCGCAGGCGCCAAGCCCCAGCAGCATGACGACAAAGCGCGCGACGGAAAGAACGATGCCGGGCAGCAGGCCGACGTCGTCAGCGTCTTTCCAGAAAAAATGGACCAGATCATGCAAACCCATTTGCAGCGCGATCACGACCCCCACGATGGCCGCGATCAGGGCGGCCGACGTGGAGCTGAGCAGCCAGATGGCATAGACCGCGACGATCGCCAATACCGCGAGGAACGAGCGTGAAATCCGCGGCGGCGGGCGGCCGCCCGTCGCACTTGCTGCACCCGACGCCCGCCGCGGGCGGGACATGAACAACAACGCCGTTGTGATCAGCAGCACAGCGCTAAGGCTGGCGATGGCCAGGCGCAGCGTCGCGGCGGCGTGGCGCGCATCGGCAACCCGCTCCAGCAGATCCGGCACAAAGGCCTGCAGCGCGAGCAGGAAGACGATCGCCATCG
>JANNXB010000102.1:0-5237 GCA_031409355.1 Betaproteobacteria bacterium
CGAGATGTCGGTGGTGAAGACGTCGCAGCGGCCTGAGAAATACGCGTTCAGCACTTCCGGCAGCGTCTCGATCACCACCGGCTTGAAGGTCATGCCGTTGGCGCGGAAGTAGTCCGAGAGGTTGAGTTCGGTGGTGGTGCCGGGTTGCACGCAGACCGTGGCGCCGTTCAACTGCTTGGCGCTGGTGATGCCGCCGGTGGATTCGCCCTTGAGGGCCTTCTTCGCCGCCTTCGCGGCGCCCTTAAGGTTGGTGACGCGCATTTTGGCGGGCACCATGAAGCCCTGGCCATCGTAGAAGTTCACGCCGACAAAGTTCAGGCCGAGGCTGGTATCGCGCGTGATGGTCCAGGTGGTGTTGCGCGACAGGATGTCCACTTCGCCGGATTGCAGGGCGGTGAAGCGCTGCTGCGCGGTCAGGCCCGTGTAGCGCACCTTGCTCGCGTCGCCGAACACCGCCGCCGCGACCGCGCGGCACAGGTCGACGTCGAGCCCCTTCCAGACGCCCTGCGAGTCGGGCGCGGAGAATCCCGCGACCGCGCCGCCATTAACGCCGCACTGCACGAATCCCTTCTTCTGCACGGCTTCCAGCGTGCTCTGCGCCTCGGCCGAGCCCGCGCCGAGAATTCCGGCCAGGACAACGGCCGCCGTTGCTGCGGTAAGTTTTTTCATGAAATGCCTCCTCCAAAAGAGTTTAGTAGCCCCGACGCCGCGGCCAGCAGCACGATGATCTCGAACGCCGCGATGACGGCAAAGGCGCGGTCTTTCCGCGCCACCAGGGACAGGACCCGAAGATAGGCGGCAATGATGATCGACGCAAGCAGTACGATGCCGACGAAGTTGAAGTAGTCGCCGCGCCCGGCGAGCTGGAGCCACTGCCAGCCCGTGGGGGCGCCGGTGGCGGCAGTGAACTGCGCCAGCGGCAGGTGCCAGGACCCGGCCAGTTCTGCGAGCGGCACGTGCGGCGGGAGCAGGCCCGAGACATACGCGGCAAAGCCGGCCGCCAGCAGCGCGAGGCCGGCGCGGGTGCCGGCCTCGATCCAGCGCGCGAAGCTCTTCTGGGCGGTTTCTAGATCCATATCCCGGTGCCTTTCAGCAGGGAGCGCGCCCCGGCAATCGCCAGCATCGCGATCACCAGCTTGCGCACCGTGGCGGCGGGCGCCACGCGCAGCAGCCGGGCGCCGATCTTCGCCCCCAGCATCACGCCGACGATGGAGGGCACCGCGATCATCGGCAGCACCGCGCCGCTGTGCAGGTAGATCCAGGCGGCCGAAGTGTCGACCACCGAGAGCACCACGCCCGAGGTCGCCACCGATACCTTGAGCGGGGCGCCCAGCACCAGGTTGAGGACGGGGACGTTGGCCCAGCCCGCGCCCAGCCCGAACATGCCGGCCAGCAGGCCGATGCCGGCGAACAGCACGAGGCCGGCGGGTGTGCGATGGGTCTGCCAGCGCACTTCGCGCGAGTCCACCGGATCGTGGTACACGCCGCTAAGCCGCAGCGCGGCGGCGAGCCGGTCGGGCGCCGCGACGACCGGATACTCGGAGCGCTTCGAGCGCCAGATCAGCGCGGCGATGGCGATGATGGTGATGCCGAGCGCGGTCTGCATTAGCGCGGCGGGCAGCGCGAGGCCGAGCAGCGCGCCCGCGATCGAGGCGATCGAGCCGACCAGCGCGAAGGGCATCGCGAGGCGCAGGCTCGACAGCCCGCTCGCGAGCAGGCTGGGCGCGGCAGAGAGCGCCCCCGAGAGCGCCAGCAGCAGGCCGGTGCCGCGCACGAAATCCAGGTGGAACGGAAAGAAGCTGCCGACGATCGGCACAAACAGCACGCCGCCGCCGACGCCGGAAAGCACCGCGACGATGCCCAGCGCGAACGAGGTGAAGAAAAGCGCAATCGGCCATATCCACCAGGCGATTGCCGCAGCGGTACCTACGGTGTCTGCAGCGGGCATTTCGCGCTATGCTACCCCGATGACCAAACTCGCCGCCAACCTCTCGCTGCTGTTTGCGCAGCTGCCGTTCCCCGAGCGCTTCGCCGCCGCCGCGAAAGCGGGCTTTCGCTACGTCGAGTACCAGTTCCCTTATGCGTTCGGCAGCGCGAAGGAGATCGCCGCGGCCGCGCGCGCGGCAGGCGTCGAAGTGGTGCTGCACAACCTGCCGGCGGGTGACGCCGCCAAGGGCGACCGCGGCATCGCCTGCCAACCCGAGCGTGTGAGCGAGTACCGCGAAGGCGTGGAGCGCGCGATCGAATACGCGAAGGCCGTCGGCTGCCCGCGCCTGAATTCGCTCGCAGGTATCCCGTCCAAGGGTTTGGAAAGGGAGAAGGCCAGGCAGACGCTCATCGAGAACCTGGGCTTCGCCGCGGGCAAGCTCAAGGCGGCGGGCCTGACGTTGCTCACCGAACCCTGCAACACCCGCACCATTCCCGGGTTTCTCCTGAACAGCTCGAAGGAAGGCATCGAAGTGATCGACGCGGCGGGCGCCGACAACCTCCTGCTGCAGTACGACTTGTTCCATATGCAGATCGTCGAGGGCGACATTGCCAAGACCATTGAGCGCCTGCTGCCGCGGATCGGCCACATCCAGGTCGCCGACGTGCCCGACCGCAACGAACCGGGCACCGGCGAGATCAATTACCCCTGGCTGCTCGCGCATATCGAACGCCTGGGCTACCAGGGCTGGATCGGCGCCGAGTACATCCCGAAGGGCGACACTGTCGAGGGACTGAAGTGGGCAGCGCCTTACCTAAAATAGATTTCGATCTACAGAAGAAAGTCGCCGAAACGCTCAGGCAGTTCCTGCCCGAGCGCTGCGTCCTTTGGCAGGAAGAGGACACGCGCCCCTACGAGTGCGACGGCCTGACCGCTTACCGACGCCTGCCGATGGTGGTCGCGTTGCCGGAGACCGAGGAACAGGTGCAGCGCGTTCTCAGGATTTGTTCCTCAATGGAAATTCCTGTTGTTCCACGCGGGGCTGGCACCGGCCTCTCGGGCGGCGCGTTGCCGTCGGGAGACGGTGTGCTGCTGTCGATGGCCAAGTTCATGCGCGTCGTGCGCGTCGATCCGCTCGCGCGCATCGCGGTGGTGCAGCCCGGGGTGCGCAACGCCGCGATCTCGGACGTCGTCTCCCCGTTCGGCCTGTACTACGCGCCCGATCCTTCCAGCCAGATCGCCTGTTCCATCGGCGGCAATGTCGCGGAGAACTCGGGCGGCGTGCACTGCCTGAAGTACGGTCTCACGGTGCACAACGTGCTGCGCGTGAAGGGCTACACCATCGAAGGCGTAGCGGTGGACTTCGGTTCCGAGGCGCTGGATTCTCCCGGCTACGACCTGCTCGCGCTCGCCATCGGCTCCGAAGGCCTGCTGGCGGTGACCACTGAAGTGACCGTGAAGCTGCTGCCCAAGCCGGTGACCGCGCGCGTCATCATGGCCTCCTTCGACGATGTGCAGAAGGCGGGTGAAGCGGTGGCCGCGGTGATCGGCGCCGGCATCGTGCCCGCGGGCCTGGAGATGATGGACAAGCCCGCCACGCACGCGGTCGAGCAGTTCGTGCACGCGGGCTATGACCTGGAAGCCGCCGCCATCCTGCTGTGCGAATCGGACGGCGGCATCGAGGAAGTCGAGGAAGAGATCGCGAAGATGAAGGAAGTGCTGGCGGGCGCAGGCGCGACCCGCCTCACGGTTTCGCGCGACGACGCCGAGCGGCTGCGCTTCTGGTCGGGGCGCAAGGCGGCGTTCCCCGCGGTCGGCCGCATCTCGCCCGACTACTACTGCATGGATGGCACGATCCCGAAGAAGCGCCTCGGCGAAGTGCTCAATTTCATCGGCGCGATGGAGAAGAAGTACGGCCTGCGCTGCCCGAACGTGTTCCATGCCGGCGACGGCAACCTGCACCCGCTGATCCTGTTCGATGCCAACGACGCGGACCAGCTGAAGCGCACCGAGGAATTCGCCGCCGAGGTGCTGGAAAAATGCGTCGCGGTCGGCGGCACCATCACCGGCGAGCACGGCGTGGGGGTGGAGAAGATCGACCAGATGTGCGTGCAGTTCGGCAGCGCCGAGCTGGAGGTTTTTCATGCCATCAAGCGCGCCTACGATCCCAAGGGCTTGCTGAATCCGGGCAAGGCGGTGCCGCTGCTGTCGCGCTGCGCCGAATTCGGGCGCCGGCATGTGAGGGCAGGCACCCAGGCGCATGCGGGATTGCCGCGTTTCTGACCTTGGAGGAATTTCAAAAGAAAATTCGCGACGCCGCCGGAAGCGGATCGGCGTTGCGCATCCGCGGCGGCGGCACCAAGGATTTCTACGGCAACGCGCTGGAGGGCGAAGTGCTCGATACGCGCGGCCATGCCGGCATCGTCGACTACGAGCCGACCGAACTGGTGATAACCGCGCGCTGCGGGACTTCGTTGCTTGAAATTCAGAAAATTCTTCTGGAAAAAAATCAAATTCTTCCCTTCGAGCCGCCCCATTTTGGCGCGGGCGCAACGCTCGGCGGCTGCATCGCCGCGGGGCTGTCGGGACCGCGCCGCGCGAGCGCCGGTTCAGTGCGCGATTTCGTCCTCGGCGCGACCATCCTGGACGGGCGCGGGCAGTTGCTCGCGTTCGGCGGCCGCGTGATGAAGAACGTCGCCGGCTACGACGTGTCGCGCCTGCTCGCCGGTTCGCTGGGTACGCTTGGCCTGATCCTGGAAGTCTCGCTCAAGGTATTGCCGCGTCCCGCGTCCGAACTCACGCTCACGCTCGAGCTGCCGCAGGCCAGGGCGCTGGAGAGCATGAACCGCTGGGCGGGCATGCCGTTGCCGATATCGGCGAGCGCCTGGCGCGATGGAGAACTCAGCCTGCGGCTCTCGGGCGCGCAGAGCGCGATCCGGGCGGCGGCGGACAAACTCACGGGCGAAACAATCGCCGCCGCGCAGGCGACGCAGCTCTGGGACGCGGTGCGCGAGCAGGCGGATCCGTTTTTCGCGGGCGACGCACCATTGTGGCGACTGTCTCTGCCCTCGAAGGCGCCGGTCATCGACCTGCCGGGTGAGCAGCTGCTGGAGTGGGGCGGCGCGTTGCGCTGGCTCAAGTCCGGCGCCGATGCCGCTACCGTGCGCGCAGCCGCGGCGCGCGTGGGCGGCCATGCAACGCTGTTCCGCGCGAGGGAAAAGCCGGCCGGCGCGTTCGCGCCGCTGGCGCAGGAGCTCGCCCGGCTGCACCGCGAACTGAAGCAAAGCTTCGACCCGGCGGGCATACTCAA
>JANNXB010000103.1:0-9931 GCA_031409355.1 Betaproteobacteria bacterium
GTCCAGGTCGGTGAAGCCGGTGGGCAGGCCGGTGACGTCGGACTTGTTTTCCAGGTGGTACAGGTGGTCGATGCGCTCGAAGACGCGCGCCAGCACCGGCTGGATCGATTCGAAGCCCTGGGTGCCGCGCTGGCCGCGCTCGCCGACTTCCAGGATGCGGGTCTCGGCCTCGTCCAGCAGCTGGCCGACTTCCTTGCCCGAGGGCGTCAGCGCGGATTCGGCGATCTCGGTGGCGACCGTGATCAGGCGGCGCTGGATGGCGCGCTCACGCACCAGCTCGGCATAGCGCCGGATGTTGAGCGCGCTGGGGGTGTTCTGCGCGAGCGACCCCAAGTAGGCCGGGCCGCCGGTGCGGTCCTTGTCCTCGCTCGCCTCGATCGATTCGGCGATGGTGACCACGTCCGCCGGCTTGGCATGCTCGATCAGCTTGGAGAGGTGGCGGAAGATGCGCCGGTGGTCGTCGCGGTAGAAATCATCTGCTGTGACCAGGTCGGCGATCTTGTCGAAGGCCTGGTTGTCCAGCAGCAGCCCGCCCAGCAGCGACTGCTCCGCCTCCACCGAGTGCGGCGGCACCTTTAGCGCTAGCAGCTGGGGATCCGCTGGTTCGCTGCGGCGCGGTTGGGGCTGGGCCATGGGAGTCAGGCCATTCTAGAAAAGAAAAAGGGCTGTTGCCAGCCCTTTTGTCACAAAACCTTCAGCGAGAAAATATTTTCAGGCTTCGCCGGTTACCACTACCGTGATCGTGACGACCACGTCCGTGTGCAGCGCAACCTGCAGCGGGTACTCGCCCGCCTGCTTCAGCGCACCCGTGGGCATGCGGATCTGCGAACGCTCGACTTCGTGGCCCTGCGTCTTGAGCGCGTCGACGATGTCGTGGTTGGTGACCGAGCCGAACAGCTTGCCGTCCACGCCCGCCTTCTGCGTGATCTTCAGCACCAGGCCGTTCAGCTTCGCGCCGCGCTCCTGCGCCTGCGCGAGCGCCGCGGATTGCGCCTTCTCCAGTTCCGCGCGCCGCGCCTCGAAGACCTTGAGGTTTTCTTCGGTGGCGCGCTTCGCCTTGCCCTGCGGTATCAGGTAATTACGGGCGTAACCGTCCTTCACCTTGACGACATCGCCCAGGTTGCCGAGGTTGGCCAGCTTTTCCATCAGGATGACTTGCATGGTTCGCCCTTCAATGCAGGTCGGTGAACGGCATCAGCGCGAGGAACCGCGCGCGCTTTACCGCGACCGAGAGCTGGCGCTGGTAGCCGGCGGAGGTGCCGGTGATGCGCGCCGGAATGATGCGGCCGTTCTCGTTGATGAAATCCTTGAGGATGTCGATGGCCTTGTAATCGACCCATTCGATCTTCTCGGCGGTGAAGCGGCAGAACTTGCGACGCCGGAAGAGGGCCCGCTGTCCCTTGTCCTTTTTGTCCTTGCCCTTGCCCTTGAACTTCCCTTTACCGCGCTTCGGTGGAGGCATCCTATTTCCCTTCAATGAATTCTATGTTCGTGACGTGCAGCACCGGCTTCTTCGATTGCCGGTTCTTTGCACACAAAAATCCTTCGGCTTTCAGCAGGCGGCCCATCGGGCCGGCTGCGAGCAGCCTGGCCTGGGCTTCGAATGCAACCGCGTCGATCTCCGCGTGCACCTTGCGCATGGCGCCGGCTTCGGCGCGCTCCGACTCGTGCGCGAGGCGGAACTCGACGACCGGAACACCGGCCGGCGTATAGCGCAGCGATTGCAATCCAGTGACCACGCCTGAAATCTCGATGCGGTTCGCTGACTGGCTCAAGCCGCTGCGGGTGCAGCTGGCTCCGCTGCCGCCACGGGAGCAGCCGGTGCTTCGCCGCCGCGCTCCATCATCGAGCGCGACTTCTCCTCTTTCATCATCGGAGAAGGATCGACGACCGCCTTGGTCATCTTCACCGTCAGGTGGCGCAGGATCGCGTCGTTGAAGCGGAACGAGTGCTCGAACTCGGCGATGGTCTCGTTGTCGCACTCGATGTTCATCAGGACGTAGTGCGCCTTGTGAACCTTGGCGAGCGGATAAGCCAGCTGGCGCCGGCCCCAATCTTCCAGCCGGTGCACCTTGCCGTTGCGCGCGGTGACGATGCCCTTGTAGCGCTCGACCATGGCGGGGACCTGCTCACTCTGGTCCGGATGGACGATAAAACAGATTTCGTAATGCCGCATTCGATGATTCTCCTCATGGGTAAGCTACCCCTCATGCGTCAGGGTGTAGCAAGGAAGGGCGCGAATTCTACAGCAAAATCTAGGACTTGGACAATCTCCGTCTGACCGACTCAAACAGGCAGATCCCGGCGGCCACCGAGGCATTCAGGCTCTCCACCGCCCCTCCCATGGGAATGCGCACCAGCAGGTCGCAACTCTCGCGCGTCAGGCGCCGCATGCCGGGGCCTTCCGCGCCCAGGACCCAGGCGATGGAACCGGGCAGGTCGGCCTCGAACAGGGTCTTTTCCGCCTTTTCATCCGTACCCACGATCCAGATATTCCGGTCCTTGAGGTCGGCCAGCGTGCGCGCCAGGTTGGTGATCATGAAGTAAGGCGTGATCTCGGCCGCGCCGCTCGCCACCTTGGAGACCGTGGCATTGACGCCGGCGGCATGGTCCTTCGGCGCAATTACCGCGTTGGCGCCGGCGGCATTCGCCACCCGCAGGCAGGCGCCCAGGTTGTGCGGGTCGGTGATGCCGTCTAGCACTAGCAGCAGCGGCGGCGTCTTCAGGCTCTCCAGCAGTTCTTCCAGTGTCTGCTTCTGCGTGTTCACTTCGACGCGCGCGGCGACGCCCTGGTGCCTGCCGCCGCCCGCCAGGCCGTCGAGGCGCGAGGCCGATACGCGCATCAGGCGCGCGCCGAAGCGCTCGACCGTGGTGGCGAAATCCTTCGCTCGCGCATCCTTGCGGGATTCATCCAGGAAAACTTCTAGAACCGATTTAGGGTCGGCGCGCAGGCGCGCGAGCACGGTATGGAAGCCGAAGATGACGCGGTCGGGTTGGACGCTCACTTGCGTTCCTGGTCCGCAGGCACCAGGTCGATCTTGCGGGTTTCCAGGTCAACCCGCACCAGCTTCACCTTGAGCCGGTCGGCTAGCCGGTAGCGCTTGCCGGTCCTCTCTCCCAGCAGCATGTGGCGGGTGGGCTCGAAGCGGAAGTAATCGCGCCCGAGCTCGGAGATGTGCACCAGGCCGTCGACGAAATAGTCGTCCAGCATCACAAACAGGCCGAACGAGGTGACGCCGGTTACCCTGCCCTCGTAGACGCCGCCGACATGGTCCTGCATGTAGTAGCACTTGAGCCAGTTCTCCACGTCGCGGCTCGCATCGTCGGCGCGGCGCTCGGTCTCGGAGCAGTGTCGGCCGGTTTCCTCCCAGTCGAGGCCGGCATACTTCTGGTTCGCCAGCAGCGCCTTGATCGCGCGGTGCACGAGCAGGTCCGGATAGCGCCGGATCGGCGAGGTGAAATGCACGTAAGCATCGAAGGCGAGCCCGAAATGGCCCACGTTCTCGGGCGTGTACATCGCCTGCTTCAGCGAGCGCAGCAGGATGGTCTGCAGCAGCAGGAAGTCCGGCCGCGCCTTGATCTTCTCGAGGATCTGCGCGTAATCCTTCGGCTCCGGCTTTTCCCCTCCCGGCAGGACCAGGCCGAGCTCGGCGAGGAAATCGCGCAGCGCCGTGACCTTCTCCGGCGCCGGCACGTCGTGCACGCGGTACAGCACCGGATGCTTGCGTTCCGAGATGAAATTTCCGGCGCAGACGTTCGCCGCCAGCATGCACTCCTCGATCAGCCGGTGCGCCTCGTTGCGCGGCTCCGGGACGATGCGCAGGATCTTGCCCTTGTCGTCGAACACCATCCTGGTCTCGACGGTCTCGAAGTCGATCGCGCCGCGGCGGCTTCTCTCCTGGGCCAGCGCCTTGTACACGTCATAAAGTGTCTTTAGTTCTGTATTTGAAGTTCCACGGGACAGAGAGTCCCAAACCCCCGTGTACGTAAGCCGCGCCTTCGAGCGGAACACCGCAGCGTAGAACTCATAGCGCGTCACCCTGCCGTCGGCCGAAATCGCCATGTCGCAGACCATCGCCAGCCGGTCCACGTTCGGGTTTAGCGAGCACAGCCCGTTGGAGAGCTTCTCCGGCAACATCGGGATCACGCGCCGCGGGAAGTAGACCGAGGTGCCGCGCTCGCGCGCGTCCGTGTCGAGCGCGTCGCCCGGCCGGACGTAGTGGCTCACGTCCGCGATTGCGACCTTCAGGTTGAAACCCTTCCCATCACGAGCCGCAAATACCGCGTCGTCGAAATCCTTGGCGGTTTCGCCGTCGATGGTGACGAAAGGCACGTTGCGCAAATCCTTCCGACCTTTCAGATCCTCGGGCCGCACTTCCTCCGGCATGGCGCGCGCGGCGGCGAGCGACTTCTTCGAGAATTCGTTCGGCAGGTCGAACTTGCGCAGCGCGATCTCGATCTCCATGCCCGGGTCGGTGTAGTTGCCAAGCACTTCCGACACGCGGCCGATGGGCTGCGCGTGCTTCGAGGGCTGCGCGATCAGCTCCACGGTGGCCACCTGCCCCGGCTTGGCGCTGCCGGCGTCGGTCGGCGGGATTAGGATGTCGAGCGTGATGCGCCGGTCCTCGGGCACCAGGAACAGCACGCCGTGCTCCTGGTGCAGCCGGCCGACGATGCGGCGGTTGGAGCGCTCGAGCACCTCGACGACGCTTCCCATCGGCCGGCCGCGCGGGTCCTGGCCGGCGATGCGCACCGAGGCGCGGTCGCCGTGCATAAGCTGGCGCATCTCGGCCGGCGGCAGGAACACGTGGGCGCTGCCGTCATCCGGGACGAGGAAACCATGGCCATCGCGGTGGCCTTCGATGCGCCCGGCAGTCACGTCGATGCGCTTGGCCGTGAGGAAACTGCCGGCGCGGTTCTTCACCAGGCGCCCGGCGCGTTCCAGTTCGGCCAGCGCCGCGTTGAACGCGGCCCGCTCGCGGCCCTGGATCGCGAGCGCGTCCCTAAGTTCAGCCGAGGTGAGCGGCGCGCCGGCGCGCTCTAGGGCGCCGAGGATTTCCTCGCCGTAGCCGTCAGAAAGCGGTGCTGGAACCTTCGCCACAACCTGCGATGCAGGGCGTGTCGGAACCTGCGGGCGCTGGCGGGTGGGTTTTTCGCGTTTCTTCTTTGACATGGATGAATCGGGACCTTAAAATCCGCCCCCTCGCCGAGGTGGCGGAATTGGTAGACGCACATGGTTCAGGTCCATGCGGTGGCAACACTGTGGGGGTTCGAGTCCCTTCCTCGGCACCAGTAGTTTAATCGATCCTTCCGTCGCGTATCAGGAATTCCCCGGGCCTTCCGTTGGCGCTCACCGCGACGATCTACAACTTCACGATCGGCCTGTCCGACGTGGACCGCGCCGTCTACGAATCCCTCTCTCTGAAGGCCGCCCGCCATCCTTCGGAGTCTGCGGAACACCTGCTCACGCGCGTGCTGGCGTATTGCCTGGAGTACGCCGAGGGCATCGCGTTCTCGCGCGGCATTTCCGATCCCGACGAACCGGCGCTGTCGGTGCGCGACCTGACCGGCGCGCTCAAGGTCTGGATCGACATCGGCTCGCCGGATGCCGCGCGCCTGCACAAGGCCAGCAAGTCGGCGCCGCGCGTCGCCGTCTATACGCACAGGGATCCGGCGCTGATCCGGCGCCAGCTCGGCGGCGAGAAGATCCACCGCGCCGAGGCGCTGGAACTCTACGCCATCGACCGTGACGTCATCGCCGGACTGGTGAAGCGGCTGGTGCGCCGCATGAGCTTCGACCTTTCGGTCACCGACCGGCACCTGTTCCTGTCGGTGGGCGACGAAACGCTGTCTGGCGACGTGACGCGGATAGAACTCGACTGATCAGCGGACGTCGAAAGGATGGCGCACGACGATGGTCTCGTCGCGGTCGGGCCCGGTCGAAATGATGTCGATCGGCACCCCGCACAACGCCTCGATGCGCGCCAAGTAGTCGCGCGCCGCCTTGGGTAGCTTGTCGTGCTGCTTCACGCCGACCGTATTCTCCTGCCAGCCGGGCATTTCCTCGTACACCGGCACGCACAGCGCCAGTTCTTCCGCGCCCACCGGCAGGATGTCGCTCACCTGGCCGTCCACCGTGTAGCCGACGCAGATCTTCAGCGTTTCGGCGCCATCCAGCACGTCGAGTTTGGTGATGCACAGGCCCGAGACGCCGTTCAGCTGGATCGAGCGCTTTAGCGCCGCCGCGTCGAACCAGCCGGTGCGCCGCGGCCGTCCGGTGGTTGCGCCGAATTCCTGGCCGCGCTGACGCAGGCGCTCGCCGACGTCGTCCGAGAGCTCGGTCGGGAACGGGCCCTCGCCCACCCGCGTGCTGTAGGCCTTGGTGATGCCGAGCACGTAGTGCAGGTGCATCGGACCGATACCCGCGCCGGCAGCCGCGGCCCCGGCGACGCAGTTGGATGAGGTCACGAAGGGATACGAGCCATGGTCGATGTCGAGCAGCGCGCCCTGCGCGCCCTCGAACAGCAGGTTCTTGCCCGCCTTGTTGGCGTGGTAGAGCGCCCGCGGCACGTCAGCGACCAGCGGCACCAGGCGCGGCGCGAGCGCCAGGGTTTCATCCAGCGTCTTCTGGAAATCGATTTCCGGCTGGTGGTGCCAGTTCTTCAGCACGAAGTTGTGGTACTCGAGCAGTTCCTTCAGCTTCTCGGCGAAGCGCTCCGGCTTGAGCAGGTCCTGCAGCCGGATGGCGCGGCGCGCGACCTTGTCCTCGTAGGCCGGGCCGATGCCCCGGCCGGTGGTGCCGATTTTCTGCGCGCCCTTCGAGTGCTCGCGCGCCTGGTCGAGCGCCGCGTGGTAGGGCAGGATCAGCGGGCAGGCCTCCGAGATGATGAGCCTCGCCACGACGCCCTTTACGCCGCCGGCTTCCAGCTCGTCGATTTCCGACAACAGCGCCTGGGGCGAGAGCACCACGCCGTTGCCGATGAAGCAATTGACATCGCCGCGCAGGATCCCCGAAGGAATCAGGTGCAGCACGGTTTTCTTGCCGCCGATCACCAGCGTATGGCCGGCGTTGTGGCCGCCCTGGAAGCGCACCACGCCCTGGGCGCGGTCGGTGAGCCAGTCGACGATCTTGCCCTTGCCCTCGTCGCCCCACTGGGTGCCGATGACGACGACGTTACGAGCGCGATTTGTCATCTATTTTTCTTTTTAGTCTTAACTACAGAAGCAAGACTTCTGAGTTCAATCGAAAACCCCGTGGCTGGGCGCAGCCGGCCAAAGGCCTTGCCGACCTCGTCGTAGCGCCCGCCCCTGGCCACCGCGCCGGCCACACCGTCGCAATAGGCGTCGAACACGACGCCCGAATGGTAGTGGTAGCCGCGCAGTTCGGCGAGGTCGAAACTCACCGGGATCGGGCAGGCCTTCGCCAGGGCCCGAAGGGTATCCAGCGCTTTCTTCAGTTCAGGAAGGCGCGGCAGCTTTTTCTCCGCGAGCTCCAGTACATCGGCTCCGCCATAGAGGTCGGGCAAAAGCAGAAGCGCGGCCCGCGTTTTGGCATCCGCGCGCCTGGTCAGGGTCTTCAATGCAGGAACATCCTTTTTCTGCAAGGCCTCGAAGAGTTCCACCTCGAGGTCGTGTCCGATTTCCCCCGCGCGGACCAGCGAGCGGAACACGGCGACGTGCCCAACGTCCATGCGCGCGCCCTTGACCCCCGCTGCGGCAAGCGCCTGGCACAGCAGGCTCTGGATCTCGAGGTCTCCCGCAATTCCAGCCCGGCCGTAAATCTCGGCGCCGATCTGGATCGGCTCGCGCGTGGCCGCGGGACTCGCCGGGCGCGCGTGCAGCACGCTGCCGCAATAGCACAGGCGCGTCACGCCCTTGCGGTTGAGCAGGTGCGCGTCGATGCGCGCCACCTGCGGCGTGATATCCGCGCGCACCCCGAGCATGCGGCCCGAGAGCTGGTCCACCAGCTTGAAGGTGCGCAGGTCCAGGTCGTGCCCGGTGCCGGTCAGCAGCGAGTCGGTGAATTCCACCAGCGGCGGCATGACCAGTTCGAATTTATTCCTGAAAAATAAATCCAGAATCGAACGGCGTAACACTTCGATGCGCATCGCCTCCGCAGGCAGGATGTCCTCGATGTGTTCGGGCAGCAGCCAGCGCATGGCGGGGATCAGATCCGCGAGAGGAGGAGGAGCAGCAACCCGACGATCATCGAAGTCAGCCCGAAGAACCGGATCTGCCCGTCGGAGAGCTGCATCAGGCGCAGGAAGGTTTCGCGCCAGAGCTTAGGCGCGAGGAACGGCAGCAGTCCCTCGACCACCAGCATCAGGGCGAGCGCCATGAGTAGCGTGGTGACCATCGGATGTCATTTCCGGCTGCCGCCGCCTTTTCCGGCGGAATCCCTGAGGTAGCGGAAGAAGTCGGAGTTCGGTTCGACCACCAGCACGTCCGACTTGTTGCGGAAGCTCGACTTGTAGGCTTCCATCGAGCGGTAGAAGGAATAGAACTCCGGATTCTGCTGGAAGGCCTGGGCGTAGATGGTCGCCGCCTTGGCGTCGCCTTCGCCCTTGATCTTCTGCGCGTCGCGGTAGGCTTCGGCGAGGATCACTTCGCGTTGCTTTTCGGCGTCGGCACGGATCTTCTCGGCTTCGGCGGAACCGGTCGAGCGCAGTTCCGAGGCCGCGCGCTTGCGTTCGGATTCCATGCGGCGGTAGACATCGGCGCTCACGCCCTGGGGCAGGTCGACGCGCTTCAAGCGCACGTCGACGATCGAGACGCCGATCTTCTTCGCGTCCTGCTCCACGCGCTCGCGCACCTTGTTCATGATGTCGTCGCGCTCGCCCGACACCACTTCGTGCACCGTGCGCTTGCCGAATTCTTCCCGTAACAAGCCGTTTACGGTCTGGCTGATGCGGCTCGCGGCGCCGCGCTCGTCGCCGACCGCGAGGTAGAACTCGCGCGCATCCGAAATGCGCCACTTCACGAACGTGTCCACCAGCACCGGCTTGTTCTCGGAGGTGATGAAGGACTGCGGATCCGGGTCGTCCATGGTCAGGATGCGCGTATCGATGTAGCGCACGTTCTGCACCAGCGGCAGCTTGAAATGCAGGCCCGGCTTGGTGACCAGGCCCTTCAGTTCGCCGAACTGGAACACCATCGCGTTCTGGCGCTGGTCGACGGTGAAGACCATGGAACTGCCGAGCGCGAACAGGGCGATCAGGCCCGCGAACACGGGAACCAGGTAGCGCATCATCGCTCCCCCCTGCCCCGTTCGCGCAGCGCTTCGCGCGAGCGCGGCGCCGTCTCGGGCGCCGTCGCCGGCTGCTCGGGCGCCGCCGGCAACTGGCGCGCTACGCCCGACTGGTCGATCAGCGGCCCGGCCGCCTGCTGCATCAGCTTGTCCAGCGGCAGGTAGAGCAGGTTGCCGCTGCCCTTGTAGTCGATCATGACTTTCGAGGTCGAGGTGTAGACCTGCTGCATGGTGTCGATGTAGATGCGCTCGCGGGTCACCGCCGGCGCCTTCGTGTATTCCGTGAGCACCTGCTTGAAGCGGGTGGCATCGCCCTCCGCGGTCGCGATCACGCGCGAGCGGTAGCCCTCGGCCTCGAGGTTAAGGCGCTGCGCCACGCCGCGCGCCTTGGGCACCACGTCGTTGAAATAGGCCTCGCCCTCGTTCTTCTGGCGCTCGCGATCCTGACCCGCCTTCTGCACGTCGTCGAACGCGCTCTGCACCTGCTCCGGCGGCTGCGCGTTCTGGATCGTGACGCTCGAGATGAGCACGCCGGTCTTGTAGCGGTCGAGGATCACCTGCATTAGCTGGCGGGTCTTGACGGCGATCTCTTCGCGCGACTCGTACAGGATCTGGTCCATGCGGCTCTTGCCGATGATCTCGCGCGCGGCAGTCTCGGCCGCCTGCATGACCGCGTCGTCGGGC
>JANNXB010000104.1:0-2600 GCA_031409355.1 Betaproteobacteria bacterium
CGCGCCGCACATGGCGGCCTACGCGGGCAAGACCAAGGAATTCATCGCCAGCCGCGCGATCCACATCCTGCAGCCGGCCTGAATTCAATCGGGCTCTGACCCCGATTTCCGCCCCGATTTCCGACAATCGGGGTCAGAGCCCGATTTTCTTTGCTTCCATCAGTTTCACTAGTGCGTGCAGCGCCCGGTTCGCCGGGGTGGGAATGCGGAGCGCTTCCCCGCGCCGCACAACGTATCCGTTGAGGTGGTCGATTTCCGTGGGCTTGCCGAGCGCGAGGTCCTGCGCGGTGGATGAAAACTGCGTCGGCATGGCTTCGGCGATCTTGTAGGTCTGGGCGAGTATGTCGGGCGCCATTGCCACGCCGCTCGCCTTTGCCACTGCCAGCGCTTCCTCCACCACGTCGCGCATGGTGTCGCGGATGCCCGGGCCTTCGATCATTTTTCCGTATGGCAGCTGGGTGATCGCGGAAAGCGCGTTGTAGGCGCAGTTCACCACCAGCTTGGCCCAGAGTTCACCCGCGATGTTGTCCGAAATCGCGGTGGGTACGCCCGCCGATTCGAACCACGTTTTTACCTGTTCATTCGGTCCAATGACAAGATCACCGCGGCCATGATGCTTGAGGTGCCCAGGGCCCTTCATCTCGGTGGCCACGTAAACAACCGCGGGAACCACCGGCTGCGAGACCTTCGCCTGGATCCGCTCGCTGTTGTCGACGCCGTTCTGCAGGTTGACGACGATGCTGCCGGCGTCGAGGAAGGGCGCGATCTGCGCCGCGGCCTGCTCCGTATCGGTGGATTTGACGCAGAAGAGGACGAGGCGCGCGCCGCGCACCGCGGAGGCTTCGGTGCTGGCCTCGACGGGTACCTGTTCGTCGAACTTCAGTCCCTCGAAATGCAGGCCAGCTTTTCTGAAAGCTTCGACGTGGACCGGCCGGCCGATCAGCGTGACCTTGTGCCCCGCGCGCGCCAGCATGCCGCCGTAGTAGCAGCCCACGGCGCCCGCGCCGAGTACCGCGACGCGGATAGTGGCTTCGTTTTTCATTTTGGAAGTCTAACTTAAGGATTTCCGGGGCTGCGATAGCATGCGGCCTCCATGTTTGGTCCGATCCTGCGCGACATAGTGAAACTCGGCTGGCCGGTGCTCATCGCGCAGCTCGCGGTGATGATCAACGGCGTCATCGACACCGTGATGGCCGGGCGCCTCGGCACCGAGGACCTCGCCGCGGTGGGCATCGGCGCGAGCATCTACATCAGCGTCTTCGTCACTCTGATGGGCGTGCTGATCGCGCTCACGCCGATTGTGGCGCAGCTCTTCGGCGCCGGGAGGATGCGGGAGATTGGCGAGGAAGTACGCCAGAGCGCCTGGCTGGGCGCTTTCCTCGCGCTCGTCGCTTTCGCGCTGATCTATTTCCCGGACCCCTTCCTCGCGCTGGCGCAGGTTGCGCCGGAAGTGGAGATCAAGACGCGCGCATACCTGCGCAGCATCGCGCTTGGCATTCCGGCAATGCTGATGTTCCGCGTTTTCTATTCCTTCACCACCGCGGTCTCCCTGCCGCGGGTCATCATGGCGCTCAACCTGGTCGGCCTCGCGCTGAAGATCCCGCTCAACCTCGTCTTCATGCACGGCTATCTCGGCATGCCGGCGCTGGGCGGCCCGGGTTGCGCCGTCTCCACTTCCATCATTTCGTGGATCCTCGCCATCGCCGCCTGGCTGGCGTGCCGCTTCGATCCGCGCTACCGCCCCTTCGGCGTGTTCGCGCGCGGGTCGTGGCCGCGCTGGCGCGACCAGCTGCGCCTACTGCAGATCGGCCTGCCGATCGGCTTCAATTTCCTGGTGGATGTCACCTCGTTTACCTTCATGGCGCTGTTCATCGCGCGCCTGGGCACCGCGAGCTCGGCCGGCCATCAGATCGCCGGCAACCTTGCCTCGCTCATCTACATGATGCCGCTGGCGATGGCCAGCGCCACCGGCGTGCTCGCCGGACAGGCGATCGGCGCCGGCGACGCGAAGCGCGCGCGGCTAACCGGCATCGTCGGCATCGGCAGCGGCCTGTTGTGCGCCTGCGTCGTCGGGCTGCTCGTCTGGCTGGGGCGCGACTCGATCGCCGCGCTGTACACGCGTGACGAGGAGGTCAAGCTGATCGCAGCCTCGCTGCTGGCCTACGTCGCGGGCTACCACCTGTTCGATGCCATCTCCGCAATCGCGGTGAGCGCCTTGCGCGGCTACAAGAAGACCGTGGTGCCGATGCTGTGCAACATCGTCGCGCTGTGGGGCCTTGGCCTGGGCGGCGGCTACGTGCTGGCGCTCGGTTCCTCGCAGATGGGCGCTTCCGGTTTCTGGATCGGCGCCACCGCCGGCGTGCTGATCGGCAGCATACTGATCGTGCTGTACTTCCTGAGGATCAGCCGAGCCGCATGATTTATAACCGAGCATGATTTCCCGCACCAATCGCGAGGCAGCGATGCCGTTCATCATGACGACCACGTTGATCGACATGGTGTCGATCGGCCTGATCATTCCGGTGCTGCCGGCGCTGGTGGGCGGCTTCACCGGCTCGCAGACCGACCAGGCGTTCTGGTACGGCGTGGTGACCTTCGCC
>JANNXB010000105.1:0-4045 GCA_031409355.1 Betaproteobacteria bacterium
GGGCTACGGCGTGGTCTGCGACATCGAAGGCCGCCCGATCGCCGACCTGGTGGTGACCGAAACGAACCAGGAACACGGCATCGTCGCGCGGCGCGGCGGCGGCGCGGCGCCGGAACTCGCCGTCGGCACGCGCCTGCGAATCCTTCCGAACCATGCCTGCGCGACAGGCGCGCAGCATGACCGCTACCATGTGGTGAACGGCGGGCGCGACATCGCCGCGACGTGGAGCCGCTTCAGCGGTTGGTAGCGTCCTTATTTGCTGACGGCACCGCCGCATGACAGCGTAGACTCGGAGCTCCGCAGAAAAAGGAGCTCCACGTGACGCGCTGGCTGGTCGTACTGTTGTCTCTGCTCGCCGGGGCCGCCGCTGCGGCCTATCCGGAAAAGCCCATCCGTTTCGTCATCCCGTCGGCGCCCGGCGGCTCGCCGGACGTGCTGATGCGGATCCTGCTCGCCGAGATGTCCAGGAACATGGG
This sequence comes from Betaproteobacteria bacterium, assembly GCA_031409355.1. Lineage (GTDB taxonomy): Bacteria > Pseudomonadota > Gammaproteobacteria > Burkholderiales > SG8-39 > RBG-16-66-20. The sequence continues at coordinate 477 of JANNXB010000105.1, forward strand.
CGCGACCTTCGTGGTCGAGAACAAGCCCGGCGCCTCCTTCGTGTTGGGCACCATGGATATCGTGCGCGCGCCCGCCGACGGCTACACGCTCGGCTACGGCAACATCGTCTCGCTGGCCGTGAACCGTTCGCTGCTGGCCACAGTGCCCTACGACGTCGAGCGCGACCTCACGCTGATCTCCAACTGCGTGCGCGTCTACAACATGCTCACGGTAAACAACGGCGTCCCGGTGCGCACGGTGCCGGAGCTGATCGCCCACGCCAAGCGCAATCCCGGCCGGCTGGTGATGGCCTCCGGCGGCAACGGCACCACCGGCCACCTCGGCGGAGAACTCTTCAAGGCGATGACCGGGACCTTCATGCTGCACGTGCCCTACCGCGGCAGCGCGCAGGCCATAAACGACCTGATGGGCGGCCAGGTGCAGGTCATGTTCGACAACGTGCCCTCCATCGGACCGCACGTGAAAGCAGGCCGCGTGCGCGGCATCGCGGTGTCCGGCCCGCGGCGCTCGGCAGTCTTTCCGGATATCCCCACGGTTGCCGAAGCGGGCGTGCCGGGCTACGAAACCATCGCCTGGGGCGGCGTCATCGGCCCGGCCAACATGCCGAAGGACATCGTCGCGCGGCTGCTCTCCGAGATCCGCGCCGCGTACGCCTCACCGGCGGTGCAGGAACGCTACCGCAACCTCGACACCGAGATCGACGGCGGCACGCCGGAGCAGTTCCTGGCCCTGACGCGCGCCGAAACGCCGAAATGGGCGGCAGTGGTGAAGCGTTCCGGCGCCAAGGTCGATTGAGTTGGACTTCGACCTGGTCGTTCGCAATGCCATCGTCGTCGACGGCACCCGTGCGCCGCGCTACGAGGCCGATATTGGCGTTGTTTCAGACAGGATTTCCCGGATAGGGAAATTCAAAGGGAAAGGAAAGGTCGAAATAGATGCGGCCGGCAAGATCTTGTCGCCCGGCTTCATTGACGCGCATACGCACGACGACCGCCTGATGCTCTCGGCGCCCGAGATGGCGCCCAAGGCGAGCCAGGGCGTCACCACCGTGGTGGCGGGCAACTGCGGCATCTCGCTCGCGCCGCTGGTGCTGGGCAAGCGGGTTGCGCCGCCCCCGCTCGACCTTCTTGGGGATGGAGACTGGTACAGGTTCGGATCTTTTTCCGAGTATGTAAAAACACTCGAAGAAAATCCAGCAGCCACCAACGCCGCCCTGCTTGTCGGTCATACGACGTTGCGTGTCGTTACGATGGACCGCTTGGATGCTCCCGCCTCTCCCGGGGAGATAAGTTCCATGCAGGAGCTAGTCCAGGAAGCACTCGATGCGGGAGCGATCGGCGTTTCAACGGGCCTGTACTACGAGCCCGCGCGCGCCGCGCCGACGGAGGAAGTGATCGAGGTCTGCCGGCCGCTCACCGCTCGCAACGCGCTCTATTGCACGCACATGCGCGACGAGGGCGACAAGGTCACCGAGTCGCTCGAGGAAACTTTCCGCATCGGCAAGGAATTGAACGTGCCGGTGGTGGTCTCGCACCACAAGGTGGTCGGCACGCCGAACCATGGTCGCTCGAAGGAAACCCTGCCGCTGATCGCGGAACGCATGAAATCGCAGGGCATCGGCCTGGACTGCTATCCGTATTGCGCCTCGTCCACGGTGCTCTCCTGGCAGCGCACCTGGGTGGCGATGAAGGTGCTGGTCACCTGGTCCAAGCCGCATCCGGAATTCAACGGCATGGACCTGGACGAGGTCGCGAAGAAAATGGGGCTCGACAAAGAGCAGGCCGTGGCGCGCCTGCTGCCCGCCGGCGCGATCTACTTCTCCATGGACGAGGCCGACGTGCAGCGCGTTCTCGCCTTCGAGCACACCATGGTCGGCTCCGACGGCCTGCCGCACGACGCAGCGCCGCACCCGCGCCTCTGGGGCACCTTCCCGCGCGTGCTCGGCCACTATTCGCGCGGCCTGGGACTGTTCCCGCTGGAGACCGCGGTCTACAAGATGACCGGGCTGACGGCCGCGACTTTCGGCCTGAAGGACCGCGGCGTGCTGAAGGAAGGCGCCTACGCCGACCTTTGCGTGTTCGATGCGGCGACGGTGGACGAAGCAGCGACCTTCGCGCGACCGATGCAGCCGGCCAGGGGCATCGAAACGGTGATCGTTAACGGCGCGATCACCTGGCGCGACGGGAAATCCACTGGCGCGCGGCCGGGGCGCGTGCTGCGTCGACATTAACTTTAGGGAGAGATTCGGCCATGGCAGGCAAGGACATCAAGATCCGCTCAAGCAACGGCGGCGGTGAATTCGATTGCTACCTCGCGATCCCAGTCGGCGAAACGAAGGTCCCCGCGGTCGTGCTCGCCTCGGCGATCCACGGCGTGGACGGCGACATCCGCGCCATCGCCGACGAATTCGCGTCGTTGGGATTCATCGCTGCGGCGCCCGACCTGTTCTGGCGCTCCGTGCCCGGCCCTCTCGTGCGCGACGATCCGCGCTCCAAGCCGCGCGGCCAGCCGCGCCTCGAGAAAATAAAGGCGGGCGAAGCCGACATGAAAGACGTGCTGGCCGAAGTGCGCCGGCTGCCGCAATCGAACGGCCGTGCCGCCACGATGGGATTCTGCTACGGCGGGCCCTACGCGATCCTCGGGCCAGCGCGCCTCGGTTACGACGCCGGAATCGGCTGCCACTCGACGCAGATGATGGATTACGTTCACGAGCTGAACGGCGTCACGAAACCGGTGTGCCTGATCTGGGGCGACAAAGACGTGATGGCGCCTCCCGAGCTGCTCGAAGCCTACCGCCCGATCCCGGCGCGCATTAACAACTTCGAACTGCACGTCTTTCCCGGCATCCTGCACGGCTACATGATGCGCGGCCACAAAGACGTGTACGACGCGAAGACACGCGAATTCTCGATGGGACGGGCGCGCGCCATCCTCGAAGGACTGCGCGGCTAGCCTGAAGGTCAGTAATTGCAGATGCAACTTTGTTGTTGCATTTGCAACTAAAAGCGCGTAGACTTGTTTCATGGTCGCCGCACCCGATCCACGCCAGCGCGCCTGGGCACGCTTCGTTACCGCCCAAGCGATGCTGCTAGAGCAGATCGAGGCCGCGTTCGCCGAGGCGGAACTGCCCTCGCTCGCCTGGTACGACGTACTGTGGATCCTGGAAAACACTGAGCACGGCTGGCTGCGGATGCACGACCTCGCGCGCAAGGCGGTGGTCTCGCGCAGCAACGTGACACGGCTCGTCGACCGCATGGAGAACGATGGGCTGGTCGAGCGTTCCGACTGCCCGCTGGACGGGCGCGGCACGGTTTGCGAGCTCACCGCCAAAGGCCGCGCGCTGCGCGCGAAGATGTGGCCCGTCTACAAAAAGCAGATCGACACCCTGTTCGGCAAGCACCTTGAGCCGCGCGAGGCGGACCTGATCAGCACGGCTTTCGAAAGAATCATCGATTCATCCAACCAGAGGAAAAGCACATGAAGCTCTACTACTCCCCCGGCGCCTGCTCGCTCTCCCCGCATATCGTTGCGCGCGAAGCCGGTCTCGCCATCGACCTGCACAAAGTGG
>JANNXB010000106.1:0-5591 GCA_031409355.1 Betaproteobacteria bacterium
CTTTGAGCAAGAATTCCGCCCGAGAATAAAATTCCTGCGACAATCCCGATCCATTTGCCCATGATTTTTCCTTTCAAGAATTCAGTTTAAGCAATAACTCTCTGGTCTTCGCGGGATCGGACTGGCGCAGGACGCGCTGCGCGAGCGGCTGCGCTTCCGCCAGGTTGGTGCGCAGCACCCGCTCCTTGATCGACAGCAGCTGCTGCGCGTGCATCGAGAAGTTGCGCAGGCCGAAGCCGAGCAGCAGGCGCGTGAGACCGGCATCGCCCGCCATCTCGCCGCACACCGCGACCGGCGTGCCGCCGCGGTTGGCCGCCTGGATGGTGTGCGCGATCAGGTGCAGCACCGCCGGGTGCAGCGGGTCGTACAGATGGGCCACTGCGTCGTCGGTGCGGTCGATGGCGAGGGTGTACTGAATGAGGTCGTTGGTGCCGATGGAGAGGAAGTCCAGCTTGCGCATGAACATCGGCAGCGCCAGCGCCGCCGCCGGCACTTCGATCATGCCGCCGACCTCGACCGCGTCGTCATAGGCCACGCGCTTGTCGTCCAGCTGCTGCTTGGCCTGCTTGAGCATGTTCAGCGACTGCTCGATCTCGTGCGCATGCGCGAGCATGGGCAGCAGGATCTTCACGTGGCCGAACTTGGATGCGCGCAGGATCGCGCGCAGCTGGGCGAGGAAAAGCTGCGGTTCGGCGAGGCAGTAGCGGATTGCGCGCAGGCCGAGCGCGGGGTTCGGCATTTCCACGATGTCGGCGCCTTCGACCGCTTTGTCGGCGCCCAGGTCCAGGGTGCGGATCACCACCGGGCGCCCGTCCATGGCCTTGGCCACTTCGCGGTAGGCCTCGAACTGCTCGTCTTCCGAGGGCAGGGCCTTGCGGTTCATGAACAGGAACTCGGTGCGGAACAGGCCCACCCCCTGGGCGCCCGAATCCTGGACGTCGCCCAGGTCCTGCGGCAGTTCGATGTTGGCGAACAGTTCCACGGGCGTGCCATCGAGGGTGGCCGAGGGCGTGGACTTCAGGCGCTTTAGCTTTTGCCGTTCCAGGCCGTGCTGCGACTGGCGCAGGCGGTACTCGCCCAGGACCACCGCATCCGGATCCACCACCAGCACGCCCTGGAGGCCGTCCACGATCAGCATGTCGTTCTCGCGGATCATCTGGCGGGCGTGGTGCAGGCCGACCAGCGCTGGGATGTTCAGGCTGCGGGCCACGATCGCGGTGTGCGAGGTCACGCCGCCGACATCGGTGACGAAGCCGCCGAACTTGTGGCGCTTGAAGAGAATCATGTCGGCGGGCGACAGGTCGTGCGCCACGACGATCAGGTCGCCCTCCGCCGAGGGCGGCGGGGCGGGCGTGCCGCTGCCGCCCGCGAGCGCCTTTAGGACGCGCTCGACGACCTGCTCGATGTCCTGGCGCCGCTCGCGCAGGTAGGGGTCCTCGATCTCCTCGAACTGCGCGACCAGCTTTTCCATCTGCTGCACCAGTGCCCATTCGGCGTTCATGCGGCGCTCGCGGATGAGTTCCCTCGGCGCCTGCGACAGCGAAGAGTCGGCGAGGATCATCCGGTGCAGGTTGATGAAGGCGTCGAATTCGCCCGGCGCGTTGTCGGGCATCTGCCCTTCGATCGCGGTGAGCTCCTGCCTCGCCCGGGAGATCGCGGCGTCAAAGCGGAAAATTTCCGCCTGGATGGCGTTTTCCGCGATCTCGTAATGCGCCGCTTCCAGGCGCGCGCTGGAGACCAGGTGCGCACGTCCGATGGTGATGCCGGCGGATACCGCGACGCCGTGCAGCACGAAATTCACCTACTCCCCCTCGTCGAACTTGTCCGCGATCAGTTTCAGCACTGCGGCCAGCGCCGCATCCGCGTCTTCGCCCTCCGCATCCACGGTGATCGTGGCGCCTTTGCCGGCGGCGAGCATCATCACGCCCATAATGCTCTTGGCGTTTACCCTGCGGCCGTTGCGCTCCAGCCAGACCTCGCACTTGTAGCCGCTCGCGACCTGGGTGAGTTTGGCCGAGGCCCGCGCGTGGAGGCCGAGCTTGTTGATGATCTGTACTTCAGCACTTGCCATCACGGCCTCCGTGATCCTTGCCGCAGGAGTCCGTGGTCATGTGTAACACGCCTTCGGTGCCGCCCGAAAGCGCTTTTTCGACCGTTAGTGCCAGCCCCTTGTCGCGGTAGGTGAGGGCGCGCACCAGCATCGGCAGGTTGACCCCCGACACGCCCTCGACGCGGCCCGGCACCAGCAGCTGCAGGGCGATGTTGCCCGGCGTGGCGCCGTAGATATCGGTCAGCACCAGCACGCCGTCGCCCTCGTCCAGCTGGCGCACCAGGTCCATCGCCTGCGGCAGGATGGCTACCGGATCGTCATGCACGGTGACGCCGACCTGGCGCACCCGCAGCGGCCGCTTGCCCAGCACGTGGCTCGCCGAATGGATCAGCGCTTCGCCGAAAGCGCCATGCGCGACGATCAAAATCCCGATCACAGTGCGTTACCTTTTATCTCTTTCTCTAAAGAATCCAAAAAAAATCCGGCGACGTCGAAGCCCGTCTGGTCCTGGATTTCGCGGAAACAGGTCGGGCTGGTGACATTCACTTCCGTGAGGTAGTCGCCGATCACGTCGAGACCCACCAGCAGCAGGCCGCGCGCGGCGAGCACCGGGCCGAGCGTCTCCGCGATGCGCCGGTCCTGGGCCGAGAGCGGCTGCGCCACGCCGCGCCCGCCGGCGGCGAGGTTGGCGCGCGTCTCGCCCAGCTTGGCGATGCGCGCGAGCGAGTGCGGCACCGGTTTGCCGCCGATCAGCAGCACACGCTTGTCGCCCTTCGCGATGTCGGGAATGTAGCGCTGCACCATGATCGAGCGCGCGCCGCCCTGCGCCATGGTTTCGACGATCACGTTGCGGTTGGGGTCGTCCTGGCGCACGCGGAAGATGCTTTCGCCGCCCATGCCGTCCAGGCGTTTCAGGATCACGTCGCGCTGTTCGTCGATGAAGGCATGGATGCGTTCCGGATCGCTGCTTGCCAGCGTCGGGGCGATGAACTGCGCGAACTCCAGGATGCCGAGCTTCTCGTTGTGGTCGCGCACCGCGGCGGGCTTGTTGAAGACGCGCGCGCCTTCGCGCTCGGCCTGGGCGAGCAGCCAGCTCGCGGTCAGGTATTCAAGGTCGAAGGGCGGATCCTTGCGGTTGATCACCGCGTCGAACGAAGCCAGTGCCGCGGGTGCCGCCTCGGCGTGCGCGCGGACCCAGTCTTCGTCGTTGTCGGTCAGCGACAGGCGCTGCGTGCGCGCCAGCACCATGCCTATTGAGTGCAGCTCGCCTTGCTCACAAGCGAAGACCTGGTGGCCGCGCGCCTGCGCCGCGCGCATCATCGCGACGCTCGTGTCCTTGTAGGCCTTGAGCGAATCGAGCGGATCGAGGACGAAAAGCAGCTTCATGTCGCGCCGGCCTGCCCGATGGACCGGCAGGAAGACTTACTTTTTTGCCGGCGCCGGCTTGGCGGCGGGTTCCTTCAGACTGCCGCCTGCCTGGTTTGCCATGAAGACGACCGCGCTGGCGAGTTCCTGGTCGGTCAGGCTGGTGCCGGCGCGCGGCGCCATCGCGCCCTTGCCCTTGATCACCGATTGCAGCAGGCCATTGAAGCCCAGCTTCAGGCGCGGGGCCCACGCGGCCTTGTCGCCCAGCTTGGGCGCGTTGGCGACGCCCGCCTGATGACAGGCGGCGCAGACTTCCTTGGTGATTTCCTCGCCGTTCCTGACTGCTGCGGCGCCGACGGCGCCGAACTCGACCTTGCCCACCGGCTGGATGCGCGCGCTGACCGCTTCCGGCGAAAGCGCCGCAGGGTCGGCATGCGGCTTGTGCACCACCAGTTGCACCGTCAGCACGATGCCCACGATCGGCACCACGAACGCGAGCACCACGATGGTGATCAGTTGCTGCGGCGTCTTGATGAAGGAGGAATGCTCGTCGTGCTCGGCCATGCGGGCGTCCCCGTAACGGTTGTGCAGTTGGAAAATGCGGTGCTGGTAAAATGCTGATTTTAGCGCGAAACTTGCAGTCTCAGGAAGGCGCCCGTAGCTCAGCTGGATAGAGTACTGCCCTCCGAAGGCAGGGGTCAGACGTTCGAATCGTCTCGGGCGCGCCACAAGTTCTGACGCAGCACGCCAGGCAGGCAATCTCCGGGGGGAGGTGGCGATGAAAAGAGAAAAACCAGTCCGGCCGCGACAGCGCGGCCGCCGCAACGCGCTGGGCATGATCGGCGGCGTGCTGGCCTCGCCGTGGATCATCGGCAGCGCGGCACGCGCGCAAGCCGCCTGGCCGAACAAGCCGGTGCGCTACATCAATCCCTATCCCGCGGGCGGGCCGACCGACACGCTGTCGCGCCTTTTCTGCGCGGCGATGAGCGACCTGACCGGGCAGCAGTTCGTGGTCGAGAACCGCGGCGGCGACGGCGGCGATGTCGGCATGACGGAAGTCGCGCGATCCGATCCCGATGGCTACCTGCTCGGCCTTGGCGGCATCGCTTCGCATGCCATATCGCCGACCCTGAAGGCCGGCAAGATGCGCTTCGACCCGGTGAAGGACTTCACTTTCCTCACCAACATCTGGACGCTGCCGAATTTCCTCATCGGCAACGTCAATGTTCCAGCCGGCAACGCGCCCGAGCTGATCGAGCTTCTGCGGCGCAATCCCGGCAAGTATTTCTACGGTTCTTCCGGTGCCGGCACCACGCCGCACCTTTCAGGCGAGTTGTTCAAGCTGCTGGCGAACGTCGACCTGGTTCACGTGCCCTACAAGGGCACCGCGCCGGCGATGATCGACCTGCTCGGCGGTCAGGTGCACCTGCTGTTCGACAATATCCCGGGCGCGCTCGCGCAGTTCCGTCCCGGCAAGGTCAAGGGATACGGCGTGACGAGCGCCGCGCGCAGCCCGATCGTGCCGGAGATACCGTCGCTGTCAGAGTTCCTGCCCGGCTACGACATCAGCTCGTGGACCGCGCTGGTCGGACCGGCGCGCATCCCGCCCGCCGTGGTGGAGCGCATCTCGTTTTTCTCGAAGCGGGTGCTGGAGAGCGCGGACCTGAAGCAGAAGTTCTTCGATCGCGGCGCCACCGCGTGGTGGTCGAGCCCGGCGGAAGTTTCCGCCTACCGCGCGAGCGAAGAAAAGCGCCTGGGCGACCTCATCCGCAAGGCAAAGATCACCGCAGACTGAGCATGGCGCGCGTTCCCTATTTCGACATGTCGCATGCGCCGGCCGAGTACCTGGCGCTGCTCTCGGCGCGGCGCCCTCTCAACCTGTACCGCATGCTGCCGCACGCCGGCCCGGCGGGGCAGGGCTTTCTCAAGCTCGGCGGCGCGCTGCTGCGCGAGAATGCGCTCGACTCGCAACTGTGCGATGTGGAATGACCTGCAAAAGCATCTGGATCACCGGCAGATGGCAGAGCTGGTGCTCACCGTGGGGTTCTACATGATGGTGTGCCGCTTCCTGGAGAATTTCGAGGTCGATATCGAAGCGCCGGGCACAATCACATGATTCCAATGGGTGAAACGCGCCTGCCCGATATCAGTCTCCGAAAATCTCGCGCGTGTGCTC
>JANNXB010000107.1:0-5164 GCA_031409355.1 Betaproteobacteria bacterium
TCGCGCCGCAGCTCTAGCAGCTTCGGCTGCGCGCGCTCGGCCTCCTTGCGCCATTTCTCGAAATCGGCGCCGTTGGTGATGCCCTCGGGCACCCGCGCGTCGTAGAAGGCGTAGATCAGCTCGTCGTCCACCAGGATGTCCGGCCGGCGCGACTTGTGCTCCAGGCGCTCGATCTCCTTCAGCAGGCGCTGGTTATGCGCGAAGAAGGGCGCGCGCGTCTCGAATTCGCCCTCGACCAGGCCGGAGCGCAGGAAAATCTCCCGCGACAGCTTCGGGTCGATCGGCCCGTAGTGCACGCGCCGGTCGACGTACACCGGCAGGCCGTAGAGCGTGCCGCGCTCCACCGCCACGACCTGGGAACGCGTTTTCTCCCAGTGCGGCCGCTCGCGGTGGCGTTTGATGAGGTGGGCGCCCAGTTCCTCCATCCAGCGCGGATCCACGCCCGCCACGTTGCGCGCGAAGAGGCGCGTGGTCTCCACCAGCTCCGCGGCCATGATCCATTTGCCGGGCTTCTTCGTGCCCGACCCGGGATGCACCCAGAACTTGATGCCGCGCGCACCGGTGTAATTGTTGTCCTGCTCGTCCTTCATGCCGATGTTGCCGAGCAGGCCGCACAGCAGCGCGCGATGGATGGCACGCACGCCTTCGGGCTTTTCGACGTTGGCGCCGAATTTTTCTCCACTTAGCTTCCAATCGAGCTCTTCCACCGACTGCCTGAGCTGCGAATGGATGTCGCGCCATTCGCGCATCCGCACGTAGGAGATGAAATTCTCGCGGCACTCCTTGCGCGACGGAGACGCGCCCTGGCCGAAGGCCTTCCACAGCTTCAAGTAGGAGAGGAAATCGGAGCGCTCGTCAGCGTACTTCGCGTGGCGCTGGTCGGCGGCCGCGGCCTTGTCCAGCGGCCGGTCGCGCGGGTCGCGCACCGAGAGCGCGGATGCGATCACCAGCAGCTGCTCCAGGCAGCCTTCCTCGCGCGCCGCGACCAGCATGCGGCCGACGCGCGGGTCGAGCGGCAGGCGCGCGAGTTCCTTGCCTAGGTCCGTGAGGACATTCTCATCATCCACGGCCCCCAGTTCGTTCAGCAGCGCATACCCATCCGAGATCGCACGCGGGCTGGGCGGATCGAGGAACGGGAAGTCCTCCACCTTGCCCAGGTTCAGGCTGAGCGCGCGCAGGATCACCGCCGCGAGCGAGGAGCGCAGCACCTCGGGATCGGTGAACGGCGGCCGAGCGTTGAAGTCCTCTTCGGAATACAGGCGCACCGAGATGCCGTCCGCCACCCGCCCGCAGCGCCCGGAACGCTGCTTCGCCGCCGCCTGGGAGATGTTCTCCACCTGCAGCATTTCCACCTTGTTGCGGTAGCTGTAGCGCTTGACGCGCGCGAGGCCCGTGTCCACCACGTAGCGGATGCGCGGCACGGTGAGCGAGGTCTCGGCGACGTTGGTCGCCAGCACCACGCGCTGCGCGCCACCCGGGCGAAAGACCTTGTCCTGGTCCGCGTTGCTAAGGCGCGAATACAGCGGCAGGATCTCCACGCCTTTGATGGCCCTGCCGAGAACCTCCGCCGCCTTGCGGATCTCCCGCTCGCCCGGCAGGAACACCAGCACGTCGCCCTGCCCGCCGCGGCAAAGTTCCCCTACGGCGGCGGCGAGCGCCTGCTCCTCCTCGTCGCGCGTGGTGTCCTCCTTGTCGCCGGCGACGGGACGATAGCGCACTTCCACCGGATAGAGCCGCCCGGAAACCTCGATCACCGGCGCGCCGTTGAAGTGTTTCGAGAATTTCTCCGCGTCGATGGTGGCAGAAGTGACGACCACTTTCAGATCTTTTCTTTTTTCCAGCAATTTCCTTAAATAACCCAGCAGGAAATCGATGTTCAGGCTTCTCTCGTGCGCCTCGTCGAGGATGATCGTGTCGTAGGCGCGCAGCAGCGGGTCGCCCTGCGTCTCGGCGAGCAGAATGCCGTCGGTCATCAGCTTGATCGCCGTGCCGGTGCCGGCACGGTCGTGGAAGCGCACCTTGTAGCCCACCAGGCCGCCGATCTCGACCTTCAGTTCCTCCGCGATGCGCGCCGCCACCGTGCGCGCCGCGATGCGCCGCGGCTGCGTATGGCCGATGATTCCGCTTCTCTCGCCGTCCGCGCCACGAGGCGAGCCCCTGCCCATCTCCAGCAGGATCTTCGGGATCTGCGTCGTCTTGCCCGAACCCGTCTCGCCGCAGACGATCACCACCGGGTTCTCGGCGATCGCGAGCGCGATCTCCTCGCGCTTCTGGTTGACCGGCAGAGCCGGATCGAAAGTTATCTGCGTCACGGGCCGCGAGGATATAAGATTTCCGCACCACCATGGCCGGACCGACACGCAATTTCTGGGACAAGCGCTTTGCCGAGGGCGACACACCCTGGGACCGGGGCGCCGTCAACCCGCAACTCGGCATCTGGCTCCTCGTGCGCGCCCTGAAGCCCTGCCGCATCCTCGTGCCCGGTTGCGGCTCAGGCTACGAGGTCGCTGTACTGGCGCAGCAGGGATTCGACGTCACGGCGCTCGACTATTCCCCAGAAGCCATAGCCCGCACGCGCAAGCAGCTGGATGCGGAGAAGCTCAAGGCAACGCTCGTGGAAGCCGACGCCCTCGCCTGGCAACCCGACAAGCCGTTCGACGCGATCTACGAGCAAACCTGCCTCTGCGCCATCTACCCGGACCAGTGGCGCGACTACGCCGACCAACTTCACAGCTGGCTTGTTCCGAACGGAAAGCTCTTCGCCCTCTTCATGCAGCTCCTGCGCCCCGGCGCCGCCGACGGTGAGATCCAGGGGCCGCCCTACCACTGCGACATCAACGCCATGCGCGCGTTGTTTCCTGAACCCCGCTGGTCGTGGCCGAAGCCGCCCTATCCGCGAACGTCGCATCCGCGGGGGCTAGCAGAGCTCGCCGTGGTTCTCGAGCATCGCGAATGGATCAAGCCTTAGGGACGGCCGCTATCCGCCTGAAGTCGTCATTCGATCACCCGGTCGGCGCGCACCAGGACGGATTGCGGGATGGTGATGCCGAGCACTCTGGCAGTCTTCAGATTGACGGCCAGCTCGAAACGCGTAGGTCGCTCGATGGGAATCTCGCCCGGCCGGGCACCTTGCAGAACTTTCGCCATGACGCCCCCTGCCTGCCCGAACATGCTCGTGAGGTGCGGCCCGTACGCCATCAACCCGCCGTCGTCGGCAAAACCGGGAAAGGGCATCATGCTCGGCAATCGGTGCTTTGCGGCCAGCTCCGCGATCTCCTTCCGGGCCGAGTTGAACACAGGTGAGGACAGCGCCAGAAGCGCTTCCGCCTTCTGCATTGCCGCCGATTCAAAAGCGCGCGCGAAATCCGCGGGGCTGCGCGCCTCCAGCCGCAGGAGTTGCACCCGCATCGACGATCCTGCCGCTTCGGCTCCCTTCAAGAGGTTGGGCCCCGTGGCCGGGTCCCATAGCACGGCGGCGCGGGCCAGTTTCGGCACTGCTTCCTTCAGCAGCTGGATCCACTTGCCACTCAGCTCGGGAAAATCGAGAAACAGCCCGGTGATGTTTCCCCCGGGGCGAGCCAGGTTTGCAGCGAACCCGTTCGCAATGGGATCCGACTCCAGATCAATCGCCACGATGGGAATGGCCGTGGTCGCTTTCGCGGCCGCGCTTACTCCCGCTGGAGCGACGGCCAGAATCGCGTCCACCTTGGCACGCACCAAATCGTTCGCGAGGGCAAGTATTTCCTCCGGCTTCCCGGGCCGCACCCGATATTCGAACGTCAGGTTTGTCCCCTCCGTGAATCGGAGTTCGCGCAGCGCCTGCTTGAATGGATCAAAGTTTTGTCGGAAACCCGCATCGTCCGGTGCGGCCCGGAGGACCCCAACGCGCCACACCTTCCCCGCCTGCTGCGCCTCGGCGGCAAACGGAGCGACCAGAAAAGCGCTCGCCGAGAGCAAAAAGCGCCGACGTTGGACTTGTCCCATAACCTCTCCCTGAAAAACCTGCCGCGAAGTCTACGCCCTATCCACGCCTGGCACTGGGCTCCACCCAAGGCCAATTCAGATCGAAGCGGCGCCCGTGCAGGAAGTCGCTCAGCCAGGTCTTCTGCACCCAGTAGTGGAATGTAATGAAGCCGATGGCTGCGGTGAAGCTGCAGACGAGAAGGAATTTGAACGTGGCGGGCAGATCGAACTGCAGCAGCCACCAGCCGGCGAACGACACCAGCGGCATGTGCACAAGGAAGACCCAGTAGGACGACTGGGAGACGTACTGGATCCAGGGCGATTCGCGGTCGAAGAAGCGTTGCGCGGTCCCGAGGAACAAATAGACGAGCGCCCAGGTGCATAAGCCGTTCGCGAGTACTGCGCCCAGATGCAGGGCAGCGCTGGCACCGCGGACGTTGTTGTCGAGAAGGCTGACCCAGGTCGCGAGGGGGAAGAGGAAGCCCGCGAGCAAACCCCATACGGCGACCCGCCGCGCGACCGCCTGCAGGAAATCGCGGTAGTGGTGGAAGAAGTAACCCAGTACGAAGAACGCGCCATAGTAGGCGAGCGACGGCAGGTGCGGCTTGAAGTAGATGAAGCCTTCGTGCACCTGGCCGCCGTGGAACGGCCACAGAGTCACGGCCGTAAACAGCGCGAGCGGTGCAAGCAGCAACGGGGAATTCAGCCAGCGCCTGATCCGGTCTTCGAATTTCAGGCTCTGGCGGACGAGGAAGCGGCACAGCGGGATCAGGAGGTAGAAGAAGCACAGGTAGTAGAGGAACCACAGGTGCGCCAGGGACGGCTGCTCGACGGGCAGTCCCTGCGCCGCCAGTTCTTCGCCGAGGATCTTCAGGGCCTTGAGGTCCGGAATCAGGTCGTGGGTGCCGAAACGCGCGCTGAGCATGAAGTCGAACAGCAGCAGGCCGGTGAGCGGCAGGATGGTGACGATGCCCGCGGCCAGCGGCGCGAGGATGCGGCTTGCGCGGTTGCGGTAGGTGCCGGCGATTCCGCGCTTTTCGACCAGCAGCGCGGTGAAGAACCCCGCCAGGACGAAGAAGGTCGGCATGCGGAAGCTGTGGATGAAGGCGAAGAGGACGTCGAACACCAGCGCGTTGTTGCGGTCGGTCGGCAGCGGCATGGTCGGCGGCGGCGCGGCGAGGTACAGCATCGCGGCATGCAG
>JANNXB010000108.1:0-3683 GCA_031409355.1 Betaproteobacteria bacterium
GCCGCTGGCGCGATCGCGACCGTGGCGCCCGCCGCATTGGTCAATCCCGCCGGGTAGGTGTCCGTGAACGCACCCCCGGTGATCGCCACCGTGTTGGCCGCCGGATTAGCTACCGTGATGGTCATGGTCGCTCTGTTGTAACGTTCGATGCCGGGTTCGATTCTGGTATTACTATTTATAATACCACAACACCTAACGCACGGGCGATGCCCGCCGCAAATACAGGTTGTTTGCCACCAACGCGCCGATCACCACCGCCGCGCCGCCGATTTCGATCGCGGCGAATCTGCGGCCAAGACCCGCTTCAATGGCGAACACGATGATCGGGATCAGGTTGAGCATCAGCATCGCATTCAATGCGCCGAGGTACTTCACGCCGTTGTTGAATCCCAGCACGCCGAGGATCACCGTGAAGACGATGAAGTAGGCGAGCTGCCACTTCACGGACCACACCTGATCAAGCGTCGGCAACTCCGAATAGCCCATGCCGATGGTGAAGACGTTGATGGCGATCAGGCCGATGGCACCCGGGATGCAGGTCAGTACCGTCATGCGCAGCGGCGACCATCCCGCGAAATGGTGGCCCGCCAGGGTGTAGATGACCCAGCTCACCGCGCCAAGGAAAACGAGGAGGTCGCCGACCAGCGAGCCGCCTTCGAAAACCTGCGAGAGACTTCCCTTGGTCACCACCAGTAGCACGCCGCCGATCGCCACCGCGATGCAACCGATCGTGAAGGGGCGCGGCCGCATGCCGCGCGTAAGCCAGACGGCCAGCGCGACCATCGGCGTCTGCAGCGCCATGATGATCGACGCGTGCTCGGGCCGCGTGTAGGCGAGTCCCCACCAGACGAAGGTATTGAAGGCGGTGAAGCCGAACAGGCCGTACACGGCCGCCGGCAGGAAGCGTCCGCCGTAGCGCAACGCCTGGCGGCCCTCGACGATCCACAAGATGGCGATGAACAGCAGCACGCCGACGGCATAGCGGGCCGAGCCGAGAAAGAACGGATCGAGCACCGGCAGGGTGCGCTTGGCGACCGAGAACAGCGCGCCCCAGGACGCGATCGCGATGCCGAGCCACACCAGGCCCCTGATTAGATGGGCCTGATGAATTTTTGCTACGCCGCCTTCTTCTCGTCCCGCAAGGCGCGCCGCAGGATCTTGCCGACGGGGGTCTTGGGCAGGTCGGCGCGGAACTCGATGTATTTCGGCATCTTGTAGCCGGTCAGGTTCTTGCGGCAATACTCGAGCACCGCGGCCTCCGACAGCGCCGGATCCTTCTTGACGATGAACACCTTGGGGACTTCGCCCGACTTTTCGTCCGGCACGCCGATGGCGCAGCATTCGAGCACGCCCGGGCAACTCGCCACCACGTCTTCCAGCTCGTTCGGATAGACGTTGAAGCCCGAGACCAGGATCATGTCCTTCTTGCGATCGACGATTTTCACGTAGCCGCGCTCGTCCATGACGCCGATGTCGCCGGTCTTGAAGGCGCCATCCTTGGCCATCACCTTGGCGGTCTCTTCGGGCCGCTGCCAGTAGCCCTTCATCACCTGCGGGCCGGCGATGCAGATCTCGCCCGTCTCGCCCACCGCCAGGATTTTCTCGTCGTCGTCGCGGATGGTGATGACGGTGCTGGGCACCGGCAGCCCGATGGTGCCGCTGAATTCCTTGAGGTCGACCGGATTGGTCGTCGCCACCGGCGAGGTTTCGGTCAGGCCGTAGCCTTCGAGGATCGGCACCCCGGTCGCCTTCTGCCAGCGCTCGGCCACCGCCTTTTGCATCGCCATGCCGCCCGCGGTGGCCATGCGCAGCGCCGAAAAGTCGATGCCGCCGAAATCCGGATGATTCAGCAGCGCGTTGTAGAGCGTGTTCAGGCCGCTGATCGCGGTGAAGCGGTTGTTCTTCAGCTCCTTGATGAAACCCGGAATGTCGCGCGGATTGGGAATCAACAGGCAGCAGCCGCCGTCGCGCAGCATGAACAGGCAATTGCAGGTCAGCGCGTAGATATGGTAGAGCGGCAGCGGCGCGACCATCACCAGGGGATCGTCTTCCTTGCGCGTCGGCGAGAACCAGGCCGACACCTGTTCCATGTTGGCGAGGATATTGCGGTTGAGCAGGATCGCGCCCTTCGACACTCCCGTGGTGCCGCCGGTGTACTGCAGGAAGGCGATGTCCTCGGGGCCGACCTCGACTTTCTTCAAGGTCTGGCCCGCGCCCTCGCTGATCGCGGTGTTGAACGGCGTCGCACCGGGCAGGTTGAACGGCGGCACCAGCGATCGTCCGGCCGGATCCTTTTTCACCTTGCGCACCACGAAATTGACGATCAGGCCCTTCAAGCCGAGCAGGTCGCCCATCGCCGCCACGACGACATGCTTGACTGGCGTCTTCGGCAGCACCTGCTCCAACACGTGCGCGAAGTTCTCAAGAATGACGATCGCCTCGGCGCCGGAGTCCTTCAACTGGTGCTCGAGTTCGCGCGGCGTGTAGAGCGGATTCACGTTCACCACCGTGTAGCCCGCTCGCAGGATGCCGAACACGGCCACCGGGTACTGGAGGACGTTCGGCATCATCACCGCTACGCGCGCGCCCTTGGCGAGCCCCTTGGACTGCAGCCAGGCGCCGAAACGCGTCGAGAGCCGGTCGACGTCGTCGAAGGTGATCGTCTTGCCCATGCAGATGTAGGCGGGCCGGGCGCGGTATTTGACGATGTTCGCGTCGATCAGGTGGGGGATGGAGCGGTACGCGTTGACGTCGATCTCCGCGGGCACGCCCTTCGGATAGCTCTTAAGCCAGATTTTTTCCATGGGGGACTCCTCCTGCCGCAGATTCTAGCCTAGCGCGACCTCGCAAATAGCCTCACTACCAGGGGCGCCGCAAGGCACCCGGCCCCGATGGCGGCATAGCCCCAGGCCCAGGCAAGCAGGCTTTGCTGACCGCCCGCGAGGTCGAGCGCCAGGCCGAACAGCGGCGGGCCGATCATGCCGCCACTGAAGCCCGCCAGCGAGTACAGGCCGAGCGCCGCGCCGCGCAACTCGGGCGGCGCCGCCGCCACCAGACCGGCGGTCAGCGTCGCCGACTCGGCCATCACCAGCATCGAGTAAACGCTAAGCAACAGCACCACGATGCTCCAGTGCAGCCCGCCTGAGAAGGCCAGCGCGATGCCGCAGGCGCCCGAACCGACCATCGCGATCTGGATCCACTGCCGCCGGCCGATCCGGAGCGCGATTTCATTGCCGACGATGGACGCCGGCACCGAGAGCAGGTTGACCACCGCAGCGATGGCCGCGAAATTCCACGGGAACCCCTGCCCCGCCGCCTGCAGGCCCGCCGAGTAGGCGAGGAACGCGACCATCCAGCCGCGCGACCCGAATAGCTCGATGCAGTGGACGACGTAGCCCAGCGTGTAGCCGGCGGCCGCCCGGTTGGCGATCACCTTGCGCCAGGACGCCACCGGAAAGAGCGTTGCGAATGAAAAGGGAGAAGTTGAATTCTTCCTCGTCCCCGGAATGGAAAAGAACACCCACAACCCCGCCAGCAAAGGTCCCGCCGCCGACACCACGAACGCGCTGCGCCAGCCGAAGGCCGGCGCCAGCAGGCCGGCGAGCGCGAGCGAAATCGCGGTGCCGATCCCGAAGAAGGACGTGTAGAACGCGATGTATCGGCTCTGCGACGGTCCACTGGTT
>JANNXB010000109.1:0-2766 GCA_031409355.1 Betaproteobacteria bacterium
CCGATACCGAAAAGCTGAAGGGCGAGGTCGCGGCGCTGGAGTTCCGCCGCATGTTCTCCAATCCGCTGGACCCGAGCAACTGCTTCATGGACATCCAGGCCGGGGCCGGCGGCACCGAGGCGCAGGACTGGGGCGCCATGCTGCTGCGCATGTACCTGAAGTACTGCGACAAGAAGGGCTTCCATGCCGAAATCCTCGAGCAGTCCGATGGCGAGGTGGCGGGAATCAAGAGCGCAACCCTAAAGATCACGGGGGAATACGCCTACGGCCACATGCGCTCCGAAAACGGGGTGCATCGCCTGGTGCGCAAGTCGCCCTTCGACTCGAACGCGCGCCGCCACACCTCCTTCGCCAACGTGTTCGCCTATCCCGAAGTGGACGAGTCGATCGAAGTCGAGATCAACCCGGCCGACCTGCGCGTCGACGTCTACCGCGCCTCCGGCGCCGGCGGCCAGCACGTCAACAAGACCGAGTCGGCGGTGCGCATCACCCACCTGCCGACCAACATCGTGGTGCAGAGCCAGAACGACCGCTCGCAGCACCGCAACCGCGCCGAGTGCATGGCGATGCTGAAGTCCCGCCTCTACGACCTGGAACTGCGCAAGCTGAAGGGCGAGCAGAGCAAGCTGGAAGCCTCCAGGACCGACATCGAGTGGGGCCACCAGATCCGCTCCTACGTGCTGGACCAGTCCCGCATCAAGGACCTGCGCACCGGCGTCGAGAAAGGCGCCACGCAGAACGTGCTGGACGGCGACCTGGACGATTTCATCACCGCCAGCCTGAAACAAGGAGTCTAGACATGCGCCGTATCGCCGCCCTGTTTTTCCTCGCCTTCGCCTGTTGCGCCGCCGCGCAGCCCGATGCGCCGGTGCATTCCCAGGCGCGGGCACAGAAAGCGCCCCTGCTCGATACCCTCAAGGACCTGGTGTCGATCGAGTCCGGCAGTCGCGACTTCGAAGGCCTGGGAAAGCTCGCCGACCTGATCGCGGCGCGCCTTCGCGCGCTGGGCGGCGAAGTCGAGCTGGTCGAGGCGGCCGAGGTATACAAGATGGAGGACACGCCCGAGAAAATCGGGCGCATCGTGCGCGGCACGTTCCGCGGCACCGGCACGAAGAAGATCCTGCTGATCGCGCACATGGATACGGTCTACCCGCAGGGCTCGCTGGCCAAGCAGCCTTTCCGTATCGACGGCGATCGCGCCTACGGCCTGGGCATCTCCGACGACAAGCAGGGCGTCGCGGTGATCCTGCACACGGTCGCCATGCTGAAGCAGCTCGGCTTCCGCGACTACGGCACTCTCACCGTGCTGGTCAACGGCGACGAGGAAATCAGCTCGCCCGGCTCGCGCGCGCTGCTGACGCGCCTGGGCGCCGAGCACGATGCCACCCTTTCCTTCGAGGCTTCGCGCGTGGAGTCCGACAAGCTGTCGCTCGCGACGGCGGGCATCGCCGCGGTGGTGCTGAGGGTCTACGGCAAGGCGTCGCACGCCGGCGCGGCGCCGCACCTGGGCGTCAATGCTCTCTACGAACTTGCGCACCAGATCATGCAGACCCGCGACCTGTCGGATCCTGCGACCGGGGTCAAGATGAACTGGACCGTCGCGCGCGCCGGCATCAATCGCAACGTAATTCCCCCGGCAGCGGAAGCCACCGCCGACGTGCGCGTGCTGCGCGTCGCCGACTACGACAGTATCGAGGCGGCGGTGCGGGAACGGATCAAGAAGCAGCTCCTGCCCGAGGCCAGGGTGGAGTTGCTTTTCGAGCGTCGCCGCCCGCCGCTGGAGGCTTCGCCCGCCGGCATCGCGATGGCGAAGCACGCGCAGGGAATCTACAAAGAACTGGGGATGGAACTGGTGGTGGACACGGTGGCCGAGGGCGGCGGCACCGACGCGGCTTTCGCCGCGCTCAAGACCAGGAACGCGGTCGTCGAGCGCTTCGGCCTGCGCGGCTTCGGCGCGCACACGAGCAGCGACGAGTACGTGCTGATCTCCAGCATCGAGCCGCGCCTGTACCTTGCCGCGCGGCTGATCATGGACCTGTCCCGCGACAGGGTGCGCTGACGATGGAAGAAGAAAACAAGCTCATCGAGGAACGGCGCGAGAAGCTGAAGGCGCTGCGAGCCAAGGGCATCGCCTTCCCGAACGATTTCCGAAGAAAGGATCTTGCCTTTGATCTTCACGGAAAATTCGGTTCGAAGTCGAAAGAGGAACTTGAACCCCTCAAGATCAACGCCACAGTCGCCGGCCGCATGGTGCTCAAGCGCGTGATGGGCAAGGCGAGTTTCGCCACGCTGCAGGATCAGTCTGGCCGGATCCAGCTCTATATCTCGAACGATGCCACCGGCACTGAAACGCACGATGCCTTCAAGCACTGGGACCTCGGCGACATTGTGGGCGCGACGGGGACGCTGTTCAAGACCAAGACCGGCGAACTGACGATCCAGGCCAGCGCGCTGCGCCTGCTGGCCAAGGCGCTGCGCCCGCTGCCGGAGAAGTTCCACGGCATGACCGATCAGGAGATGAAGTACCGCCAGCGCTACGTCGACCTCATTGTCACGGACAAGACGAGAGATACTTTTCACAAAAGAGTAAAAATAGTCCAGGCGCTGCGCGACGCGATGAACGCGGACGGCTACCTCGAAGTCGAGACGCCGATGATGCAGCCGATCCCCGGCGGCGCGGTGGCGCGGCCCTTCAGGACGCACCACAACGCGCTCGACATGGAACTCTTCCTGCGCATCGCGCCGGAGCTGTACCTGAAGCGCCTG
>JANNXB010000110.1:0-1541 GCA_031409355.1 Betaproteobacteria bacterium
ACTGAATAACACGCCCGGCATCGTGCTGGTGCTCACGGCATCGGAAGAGAACGGTTGCGTGGGTTCGCGCCACCTCGCCAACCTGCCGAAGCTGATGGGCAAGGCGGGCGCGATCGTGGTGGGCGAGCCGACCTCGAACTACCCGATGGTCGGGCACAAGGGTTCGATCAAGTTCCATGCCTCCTTCAAGGGCGTGTCGGCGCACGGCTCCATGCCGCAGCTCGGCGTGAACGCCATCTACAAGGCGGCCAAGGCGATCCAGGCGCTGGAGGAATTCCAGTTCGGCGTGGCGGAGCACCCGGTGATGGGCCTGCCGACGATGAATGTCGGCACCATGGAGGGCGGCAGCGGCGTCAACCTGGTGCCGGACCTGGCGCAGATCGGCGTCGATATCCGCACCGTGCCGGGAACGGATCATGAAGCCTTGCTGCTTCAGTTAAAAACACTTCTATCAGCGGGAGAGGTTGAGGTCTTCGCCGATTCGCAAGCCGTCTGGACCGAGCCGAACGAAGCCTGGGTGCAGCGCGTGTTCGAGATCTGCAAGCCGATCCTGAAGGAAACGCCCGTGGCGCGCACCATGCCGTACATGACCGACGCGGCCAACCTGCGCAAGGTCTACGCCAACGCGCCCACCGTGGTGCTCGGGCCGGGCGAAGCCTCGATGGCGCACCAGACCGACGAATACTGCAACATGGAGCGCATCCGCCAGTCGGTGGCGATCTACGAAGCAATCATTCAGGATTGGACGGGAGCTTGATGTGAAGAAAATTTTATTGTTTGTCCTTCTGGCAACGGCGACCGGCGCGTTCGCCCAGGCCTGGCCGTCGAAGCCGGTCACCTTCATCGTGCCGTTCCCGCCGGGGGGCGGCACGGACATCTCGGCGCGCACGCTCGCGGCGCGGCTGACGGTGAAGTGGGGCCAGTCGGTGCTGATCGAGAACCGCGGCGGCGCGGGCGGCATCGTCGGCGCGGATGTGGCGGCGCGCGCGAAACCGGACGGCTACACCTTCCTCATCGCCAACGTCGGCGTCACCTCGATCAATCCGGCGCTCTACAGCAAGCTGCCGTACAACCATGAAACGGCGTTCACGCCGGTGTCGCTGGTCTGCGAGCTGCCGTTCGTGCTGATGGCGAGCCCGTCGTTCGCGCCCAATACGATCAAGGAGCTGGTGGCGTTCTCGAAGGGCAAGCCCGGCGCGGTGACCTTCGCCAGCTCCGGCAGCGGCGGCTCGCCGCACCTGACCGCGGAGATTTTCCAGGCCGCCACCGGCACCAAGTGGACGCACATCCCTTACAAGGGCGGCGGGCCGGCGATGATCGACCTGATGTCGGGCCAGGTGAACCTGCTGTTCGCCTCGGTGCTGGAAGGCTCGGGCCACATCAAGGCGGGCAAGCTAAAAGGCCTCGCCGTGTCGCACGCCAAGCGCAATCCCGCGATCCCCGACGTGCCGACGCTCGCCGAAGCCGGCGTGAAGGACGCCGAGTCGGGCTCCTGGATCGCGCTTTTGGCGCCTGCCGGGGTTTCCTTTTCTGTAATAGAA
>JANNXB010000111.1:0-2705 GCA_031409355.1 Betaproteobacteria bacterium
AGGTCGCGGCGCGTCGAAAGCACCTGGCCGAACTTCACGAATATGGGTCCCAGCGTTTCGAGGGCTTCGCGCAGGCGCACCCCGCGAGTCGCGTCAACACCTCCGGAAAAGCGGGGTAGGAACCGGTACAGGCGAAAGCGCCAGCCGATCCACAGAATCCGGGCGAGGCGCAGGACAGACACTCAGCGGCCTCCCGCCAGGCGCTCGACGCGCTTTTCGAGCCGCTCCACGCCATCGCGCAAGCGCGCCACGGCGCCGGAGAACTCGGCCAGCGCGGGGCGCTTCACCAGCACGCGTCTCTCTTCGACCGCGTACTCCATGAAGCTTGCCGCGATGCGCTTCGCCGTATCGGCATGCCACGCGGCGGCGTCCCGCGCCAGCCCGCTAAGGCGGCGCGCCGCGACGTCGCCGACGAACTTCGCGAGATCCTCCTCGACATCCCAGCGCAGGTGGCGCACCAGGAACATCACCTCGCTCGCCAGCTTGGCATTGCCCGCGACATCGATCGAGCGCAGCAGGTGGTCCTCGCCCTTGACCGCGGCAGCGAGCGCATCCGGCCGGATGGTGACGATCAGGGAGGGTTCACTTGCGGCCGTGGCGGGGGCCAGCCCGCCCTCTGCGGTGATCGTAAAGCGCAACGGCGGCAATGGCGGCGCGCGCAGCTCGAGGCTCTCGGCGGCGAACGGCAGCAGGCGTTCGCGCGCCCACTGCTCGCTCTGGAGCAGGCGGTTCAATGCTGCGATGAATGGAGACTCGAAAGTCACGGGGATTCGAAGATCATCATGCGAAAAAAAAGGCCACCGCACGGTGGCCTTCTCTCCTCCGGGCGGGACCCGGAGATTAATGCATCTGCTGGATGCCGGCGAGTTGCCAGCCTTGCGTGCCGCTGACCGGCTTGGAGAGGTTCCAGACCTCCTCGAAACCGATGGGCGCTTCGCCCGGCGACTCGCGCACGGTGCCGGAAAAACGCACGCTGGCCCAGTGCTTGTCGCCCTCGGTCACGACTTCGAGCAGGTCGGCGTTCAGGGCCAGCACGTCGGTCTGCTGCTTCTCGCTGCCGCGCGACTCGACGTCCTTCCTGAACTCTTCGTACAGCTCGTCGCTGGCGAACTCGCGCAGCTCCGCCAGGTTGCCCTGGTCATTGGCGATCTGCAGCTTCATGTAGTTGAGCTTGGCGCCGCGCAGAAAGCCCGCAACGTCGAAGCCGGCAGGAACATTCGCCGCATTCCCGCCCGAGACCGGGGCCGCGGAGGCGTCGAAACCAGCGGCCTGCGAAGGCGGCGGCGCGGCGACGGTTTCACTGCCCATCGCGGAGAAGGGGCCCTGCGGTCCCGAGGCCGCGTACTGCATGCGCTGCGGCTCGGCGCCGCGCTTTTGCATCAGCATGCGAATGACGAAGATCGCCGCAAACATCAGCAGCCCGGCGAGCAGCAGGCCGACCATCATGCCGCCCATGCCGTTGGCGCCCATCAGCCAGCCCAGCGCGCCGCCCAGCGCGAGGCCGCCCAGCAGCGGCATCCAGCGGCTCATGCCGGAGGCGGCAGGGGCCGCGGCGGCGGGCGCGGCGGACTGCTGCATCCCTTGTGCCTGCGCCGGCTTGGCCGGTGTCGCCGCCGGCGGGGCATTGCTGATGTTGCGTTGCGTGCCGACGTTGCCGCCGCCGCCCAGGCGTTTGGCCGCATCCGCTTCCGTAGCCGCGAAGGTCACACAAATCAGCGCGGCGGCAAATCCAAGCACGAGTCTTTTCATGTCGTTCCTCACTTTGGCTTTGTCAGCATTCTGCAAGCATTTCATACTACTCCAGTTTGTAGCCGCGGTGCACGGCTACCGCGCCTGCAGCAAGATTGAAATATTCGACCCTTTCCAGGCCCGTCCGTTCCATCATCGCGGCAAGCGCCCGCTGGTCGGGATGCATGCGGATGGATTCGGCCAGGTAACGGTAGGCGGCGGCATCCCCCGCGACCTTCCCGCCCAGCCAGGGCAGCACCCCGAAGGAGTACAGGTCGTAGGGCTTCTGCAGGGGCTTCCACACCTGCGAGAACTCGAGCACCAGCAGGCGCCCGCCCGGCCTGAGAACCCGCGCCATCTCCGCGAGCGCGGCGTCCTTGCGCGTCATGTTGCGCAGGCCGAAGCCAACGCTGACACAGTCGAAGCTCGCATCGCCGAAGGGCAGCCGCTCGGCATCGCAGCGCACGGCGGGGGTCATGTGGCCGGCATCGAGCAGGCGGTCGCGGCCGCGCGCGAGCATCGGCCCGTTGATGTCGCTCATCCACACCTGCGCGCCGCGCGCCGCAAAAGCGCGCGCAAGATCGCCGCTGCCCGATGCCACGTCGAGAATTCTCTCGCCCGGCCGGACCCGGGCAACGGAAACGGCGAACGCCTTCCACAACCTGTGCAGGCCGAACGACATCAGGTCGTTCATGAGGTTGTAGCGGTCCGCGACCCGGTCGAAGACCTCTTCTACGCGCTTTGCCTTTTGCTCTTCGGGAATGCGCTTGAAGCCGAAGTCCGTGTCAGTCACGGCTGGCGCTCGCCTTGTTCAGCTTTTCCAGATACTCCGCCCAAAGTCGATCCTGATTCTCTCCAAGGTGGTACAGGTACTGCCACGAGTAGATGCCGGTGGCATGGCTGTCGGAAAATGCCGGCTGCACCGCATAGGAGCCGACCGGCTCCAGCGCGCGGATTTCGACCAGCCGCTTGCCCGT
>JANNXB010000112.1:0-3222 GCA_031409355.1 Betaproteobacteria bacterium
CCAGTCGTTGATCGCGCAGCCCGCGGAGCGCATGAGCATGGTGCCGGTGACGAAGATCAGGACGACGTCGAGCTGGGGCCAGCCGTAAGAGGCGATCCAGACCGCCCACAGCGTCGGCCAGAGCAGGAGCAGCGCGCCGACCGGCTTGTCCAGCCGCATGAGCCGCTCGTAGGCGTTCATGCGCTTGGCGACGGAAGCGAAGTCCATGGATGTTCTCAATGTACCTGCATTACGCGCGTAGATACTCATGCCGCGAAGCCAGCCAGCGCTCGACATGGCGCCGCGCCGCCTGCGGGTCCTCATCGAGCAGCTTCTCGGCGGCCGCGCGCGCCTCCAACGCGAGCGGCGCATCCTTTTCCAGGTCCGCGTAGCGCAGCAGCGGCATGCCGCTCTGGCGTTGGCCGAGGAACTCGCCCGGGCCGCGCTGCAGCAGGTCCTGGCGCGCGATCTCGAAACCGTCGCGGGTCTCGAAGATCACCTTCAATCGCGCGCGCGCCGTTTCCGACAGCGGCGAAGCATAGAGCAATATGCAGACGCTCTCGCGCGAGCCCCGCCCGATGCGACCGCGCAGCTGATGCAATTGGGCGAGGCCGAAGCGCTCCGCATGCTCGATCACCATGAGGGAGGCGTTTGGCACGTCCACGCCGACTTCGATGACCGTGGTCGCCACCAGCAGGTGCAGCTTGCCGTCGACGAATGCCTTCATCACCGCCGCTTTCTCGTCGGCGGGCAGACGGCCGTGCAGCAATCCCACGCGCAGGCCCTTGAGTTCCCTGCGCAGCAACTCGAAGGTATTGACGGCGGTCTGCAGATCGCCTTCCTTGGACTCTTCGATGACGGGACACACCCAATACGCCTGCTGCCCTTCGGCGCAGGCCTCGCGAATCCGCTTCAGGACCTCGGCACGCCTTGCGCTGGCGACCAGGCGGGTCGCGACGCTGCGCCGTCCGGGTGGCAGTTCGTCGATGCTGGAGATATCGAGGTCGGCGAAATAGCTCATCGACAGGGTGCGCGGGATCGGCGTCGCGCTCATCATGAGCTGGTGGGGAGCAAATTCCGCTTGCGCTTTTTTTCTCAAGGCAAGCCGCTGCTGCACGCCGAAACGGTGCTGCTCGTCGACGATCGCGAGCGCGAGGCGCGAGAAGGCGACTTTCTTCTGAAACAGCGCATGCGTGCCGATGGCGACCACCGGCTCCGCACCCTGCAGCTGCTTCGCGACTGCCTTCCTCTGCGCCGCCGTGAGTCCTCCGTGCAGCCAAGCGATCGATACCCCGAGCGGACCAAGCCAGTCGGAGAACTTGCGCATGTTCTGCTCGGCGAGGATCTCGGTGGGCGCCATCACCGCCGCCTGGCAGCCGGCATCGATCGCGGCGAGGCAGGCGATCGCGGCGACGATGGTTTTGCCGCTGCCGACGTCGCCCTGCAGCAGCCGCTGCATCGGATGCGGCTGCGTGAGGTCGCGCAGGATCTCCGCCATGGCGCGGCTTTGCGCGCGCGTCAGTCGAAACGGCAGCTTGCCGAGAAAGCGCTTTAACAGCGGCCCGTTCGAGGGCAGGGGCAGCGCGTCGCGCGCGCGTCGCGCCCTGTACGCCATGCTCATCGAGAGCTGCTGCGCGAGGAGTTCGTCGAACTTGACGCGCCGCCAAGCCTCGCCGCCGCGCTCGGCCAGTTCCGCCGGCGAAGCGTCCGGCGCGGGACTGTGCAGCGAGCGAATGCTCTCGGCGATGCCGGCAAGTGCATGGCGGCGGCGCGTCGGCTCAGGCAAGGTATCGTCCTGCACCGCTTCGGCCAGCGCTTCGAGCACGAGCTTGCGCAGCGCGAATTGAGACAAGCCCGCGGTACTCGGATACACGGGAGTCAGCGCCTGCGCGAGCGGCTCGCCCGCAGCGACGATGCGGTAACGCGGATGCACCATTTCCGCGCCGAAGAAACCCGGGCGAACCTCGCCGAAGGCGCGCACCAGCAAGCCTTCATCGGCCGCGCGTTGAAATGCTTTCAGCTGGCTGCCGTAGAAATTCAGGAAGCGCAGCACCAGTCCCTCGGCGTGCACCACGAACTGGCGTTTCGGGCGGTATTTCACTTCCACCGTCAGCACGCGCCCTTCGACCAGCACCGGCGTGCCGACAGGGGCCGATTCCGGCGATGTCAGCCGTGTTTCATCTTCGTAGCGATGGGGAAGATGCAGCGCAAGGTCGTCCGGCGAGCGCAGTCCAAGCTTGGCCAGCCTTTTTGCAACTGCGGGCGGCGGTTCTCTCTTCAACCAGCGTAAAGAATGCAGTCGATCTCGACGAGGGCACCGCGAGGAAGGCTCGCAACCCCGATTGCGGCGCGCGAGGGATACGGCTGGCCCACATACTGCGCCATAATCTCGTTCACTTTCGCAAAGTTCCCGAGGTCGGTGAGATAGACGGTCATGCGCACCGCGCGGTCCAGTCCCAGGCCCGCGGCCTGCGCGATGGCGGCGAGGTTCTTGAACACGCGGTGGATCTGCGCCTCGATGCCCTCCACCAGCTGCATGGTGGCCGGGTCGAAACCGATCTGGCCGGAAACATAGATGGTGTCGCCGGCGCGCACCGCCTGCGAATAGGTGCCGATGGCCGCCGGTGCGTCGTCACTTTGGATAGCCGTCTTCATATGGGGGTATCTTAGCTCTAATGGATTCACCCGCGGCATCGCCCGTTATCGAGCGCCTCGAGAAGCTGCTGGACTCGCCGCGCGACGGCGCCCTGCTGCGGTTTTCCCTCGGCATGGAATACCTGAAGCTGGAGAACACGCAGAAGGCGATTGCGTTTCTTCGCGGCGCGGTGGCGCGGGACGCGGGCTACTCGGCCGCCTGGCGCGCGCTCGGCAAGGCGCTGGAAACTGCCGGGAACTCCGGTGAGGCGCTCGATGCCTACCGCAGGGGAATCGCCGCGGCGCAGAAGAAGGGCGACAAGCAGGCGGAAAAGGAAATGACGGTGTTCGCGCGCCGCATCGAGAAGAGGAGCGCCGCATGAAGGAACGCCGCCAGGCCAACCAGGCCCTAAACGTGTTTGGCCAGCCGCTCGTGCCTTGCGGGCTCGATCCGCTGACCGGCTTTTACCGCGACGGTTGCTGCAACACCGGCTACGACGATCCGGGCATGCACGTCGTCTGCGTCCGGGTGACGCGCGAGTTTCTCGCGTTCTCGAAGAAGTGCGGCAACGACCTGAGCACGCCCGCGCCCGAGCACGGCTTCGCCGG
>JANNXB010000113.1:0-1797 GCA_031409355.1 Betaproteobacteria bacterium
CGGCTGCGCCCTGAGTTTCGCCTACTGGAACCCGAAGATCCTGCAAGGCGGGCGCCTGCTGAACGCGCAGACCGGCCGCTTTGAGCCTGTCACCGTCACTTCCCAGGGCGAGGAAACCATCGAGGTGCGCGGCCGGCCGACGCTGTCGCAGCGATATCGACTGGCAGGCGCGAACCTCGCCATCGATGTCTGGTACGCCGGGGCGCAATGGGTCGCACTCGAATCGGCGGCCAAGGGCGGGCGGCGGCTTCGCTACCGGCTGATATGAACGCACAAGGCATGAAACGCATCCTGTCCGTCTTCGCCTGCGGCGTAGTGCTCGCCGGTTGCGGCGGCCCGTCCCTGCCGCCGCTCGCGCTCGCAGACAAGGTGGACCTCCAGCGCTTCATGGGCGACTGGTACGTGATCGCCAGCATCCCGACCCTCATCGAAAAGGACGCGCACAACGCGCTCGAGTCCTACCGCCTCGCCCCCGACGGCAGCATCGAAACCACATTCACATTCCGCGCCGGCAGTTTCGACGGCGCGCAAAAGCGCTACGCGCCGCGCGGTTTCGTCACCGATCGGGCCACGAATTCGGTCTGGGAGATGCAGTTCGTCTGGCCGCTGAAGACCGACTATCGCATCGTGCACGTCTCGCCCGACTACGCGCGCACCGTGATCGGCCGCGAAAAACGCGACTACGCCTGGATCATGGCGCGCACCCCGACGCTGGCGGACGCCGAGTACGAAGCGCTGGTCGGCCTGCTGCGCGCCCAGGGCTACGACGTTTCCCTCTTGCGCAAAGTGCCGCAACGCTGGACATGAAGAACCTCGTCGACACTTTCCTGTGCTGGTTCGATAGCGCGGCGGCCACGCCGGCCGCAGCCGGCAGCGCCGTCGACAGCCGGCGCATCGACTGGTTGCGCGTGCTGCCGTTCATCCTGATCCATGCGGGCTGCCTGGGCGTGTTCTGGGTCGGCGCAAGCGCATCGGCAGTGCTGCTCGCGATTGCGCTCTTCGCGGTGCGCATGTTCGCCATCACCGCCTTCTACCACCGCTACTTCTCGCACCGCGCCTTCCGCACCTCGCGCGCGATGCAGTTCCTGTTCGCGCTCGTGGGCGCCTCGGCGGTGCAGCGCGGCCCGCTGTGGTGGGCTTCGCACCACCGCCATCACCACGCGCACGCCGACCGCCCCGCCGATGCGCACTCGGCGCACCAGCACGGCTTCGCATGGAGCCACGCCGGCTGGTTCCTGTCACGCGCCAATTTTGCGACGCGGCACGAGCTGGTGCGTGATCTCGCACGCTATCCCGAACTGCGCCTGCTCGACCGTTTTGACGTGCTCGCCCCCGCGCTGCTCGCGGTCGCCCTCTATGCCGCGGGCGGGCTGGAGTTCCTGGTCTGGGGCTTCTGCATCTCCACCGTCGCACTGTGGCACGCCACCTTCACCATCAATTCCCTTGCGCACCGCTTCGGCCGCCGGCGCTACGCCACGCGCGACGATTCGCGCAACAACCTGTGGCTCGCGCTGCTCACCTTCGGCGAGGGTTGGCACAACAACCACCATCACTTCCCCGGCGCCGCGCGCCAGGGCTTCTACTGGTGGGAGGTCGACCTCGCCTGGTACGGCCTGAAGCTGCTTGCCGCGACCGGCCTCGTCTGGGACCTGCGGCCGGTGCCCGCCGCGGTGCGCGCCGCACGCCGGGAGCCGGCGCGATGAAGATCGCCATCATCGGCAGCGGCATTGCCGGCAACGTCGCCGCGCACCACCTGCATCGCGAGCACGACATCACGGTGTTCGAGGCGGGCGAGCA
>JANNXB010000114.1:0-8029 GCA_031409355.1 Betaproteobacteria bacterium
GGCAACGGCGCTTCGACCCTTCTGACCACACCGGGCGCGGCGAAGTGGTACCGGTCGGCGGGACCCTGGGCGAAGCAGAGCGTGGCGTTCGACGTACAGGGAGCGCTCGAATGGCTGCCGCAGGAAACCATCGTCTTCGACGGCGCGCTGGCGGACTCGGCGTACGACGTGGACTTGGGCGCGCAGGCGGGTTTCATCGGCTGGGACATCGTGTGCCTGGGGCGCACCGGCTCGGGCGAGCAGTTCGCGCGCGGGATCTTCCGCAGTTCGATCCGGATTCGCCGCGAGGGCCGGCTGCTCTGGCTGGAGCGCGGCCGCGCCGACGGCGGCGGCCGGCTGCTGGATTCGCCGGCGGGATTGGCGGGCAACCCGGTTTTTGGAACTCTGTTTGCCTCGGCTCCCGCGATCGACAGTAAGATTCTGGATCGCTTGAGGGAACACAAACCGACGCTTGGCGCCGGCGCGGTGACACAGCTCCCCGGGGTGCTCCTCGCCCGCTACCTGGGCGGCTCGAGCGAAGCGGCGCGACGCTATTTCATCGCGCTGTGGCGCATCCTGCGTCCCGCGTTGATGGGGCGCGAGGCAATTGAACCCAGGATCTGGCAAACATGACGAGAGAAAAAGCGAATGAAGCGCTGGTCAATGCCATGCGCAAGCATGGCGTAACGGCGATTTCCAAGGCCACCAAGCTGCTGGTGGATGCGCGCCGCAACAAGTCACCGGCGGCGACGGGCGACGTGGGGCTGCACAATGAGGAAGAAGCCTACCGGGTGCAGGATGCGGTGTACGCCGAGTTGTGGCCCGGTACCCGGCCCGTGGCATGGAAGGTGGGCGGGCCGAGCGAGAAGGTCGAGCCGACGGCCGCGCCGATCGCGCCCGGCACGCTGCAGCGCAGCCCGGGGAGCGCCATCGGCGCGAGCATGAATATGATCGGGGTCGAGGCGGAAGTCGCGTTCCGGCTCGCCAAGGATCTGCCGCCGCGCAGCCGTCCATACTCGAGCCGTTCGGTCGCCGCGGCGGTCGGCGAAGTGCTGGTGACGATCGAACTGTGCGACACGCGCCTCGCGAACTGGAAGAAGGCCACCGGCCTGTGGATGCTGGCCGATTTCCAGAACAGCAGCGGCCTGGTCGAGGGCAGCGGCACCAAGGACTGGGAGAAGATCGATTTCCTGCAGCAGGAGGTCGAATTCAGGATCGGCGCGCGCACGGTGAAGGCGAAAGGCGCGCATTCCTTCGGCAACCCGATGCGGCTCCTGCCCTGGCTGGCGGCGCATTGCGGCAAGCGCGGCCTGGGCCTGCACGCGGGCGACGTCATCACCACCGGCGCCTGGACCGGGCTGGAAATCGCCAAGCCGGGCGACGTAGTCACGGCGAAGTTCCCGGGCATCGGAGAGGCCACCGTAAAGATCGTTTGAGTTGAGCAATGGAACTGACGCCCAGAGAGAAAGACAAGCTGCTGATCTTCACCGCTGCGCTGCTCGCGGAGCGGCGCAAGGGTCGCGGCCTGAAGCTCAACTACCCCGAGGCCGTCGCGTTCATCACCGCCGCGGTGATGGAAGGCGCGCGCGACGGCAGGAGCGTTTCCGACCTGATGGGCTACGGCGCCACCATCCTCAAGCGCAGCGACGTCATGGAAGGCGTGCCGGAGATGATCCCGGACATCCAGGTCGAGGCGACTTTTCCCGACGGCACCAAGCTCGTCACCGTGCATAACCCCATCCCATGATTCCAGGCGAAATGCAGGTCGCCAAGGGCGACATCGAGCTGAACGAGGGCCGCAAGACGGTAACACTGGAAATCATGAACAGCGGCGACCGGCCGATCCAGGTCGGCTCGCACTACCATTTCTTCGAGACCAACGAAGCGCTAAAGTTCGACCGCAAGAAGGCTTACGGCTGCCGCCTGAACATCGCCTCGGGCACCGCAGTGCGCTTCGAACCCGGCCAGACGAGGACTGTTGAACTGGTGGGTTTGGTGGGTTTGCGCAGGGTTTTTGGTTTTACCGCCAAGGTCAACGGAAAACTGAAGTGAAAATCACAAAACAAGCCTATGCCGAGATGTTCGGCCCGACCACCGGCGACAGGGTGCGGCTTGCCGATACCGAGCTGTGGATCGAGGTGGAGAAGGACTACACGGTCTACGGCGAGGAAGTGAAGTTCGGCGGCGGCAAGGTGATCCGCGACGGCATGGGGCAGAGCCAGCTCATGTCGGCCAAGGTCGCCGATACCGTGATCACCAACGCGCTGATCATCGACCACTGGGGCATCGTCAAGGCCGACATCGGCATCAAGAACGGAAAGTTCTGGAAGATCGGCAAGGCCGGCAACCCGGACATCCAGCCGGCGATCACCATTCCCATCGGCCCGGGCACGGAGATCATCGCGGGTGAGGGCATGATCGTCACGCCGGGCGGCGTC
Source organism: Betaproteobacteria bacterium (assembly GCA_031409355.1). Classification (GTDB taxonomy): domain Bacteria; phylum Pseudomonadota; class Gammaproteobacteria; order Burkholderiales; family SG8-39; genus RBG-16-66-20. Next base: position 2,418 of record JANNXB010000114.1, read on the forward strand.
GACGCGCACATCCACTTCATCTGCCCGCAGCAGATCGAAGAGGCGCTGATGTCCGGCGTCACCACCATGATCGGCGGGGGCACAGGCCCCGCGACAGGGACGCTCGCCACCACCTGCACGCCGGGCCCCTGGCATATCCACCGCATGCTCGAGGCGGCGGAGGCTTTTGCGATGAATCTTGGATTCCTCGGCAAAGGCAATGCTTCGCAGCCCGCACCTTTGGTCGAGCAAATCAAGGCCGGCGCGATGGGCCTGAAGCTGCACGAGGACTGGGGCACCACGCCGGCGGCGATCGACACCTGCCTCGGTGTCGCCGACAAAATGGACGTGCAGGTGGCGATCCACACCGACACGCTGAACGAGTCGGGTTTTGTCGAGACCACGGTCGCGGCGATGAAGGGGCGCTCCATCTCCACTTTCCATACCGAGGGCGCAGGCGGCGGCCATGCGCCGGACATCATCAAGATCTGCGGCGAGCCGAACGTGCTGCCCTCAAGCACCAACCCGACCATGCCCTATACCGTGAACACGGTGGCCGAGCACCTCGACATGCTCATGGTCTGCCACCACCTCGATCCGGCGATCGCCGAGGACGTGGCCTTCGCGGAATCGCGCATCCGCAAGGAAACCATCGCGGCGGAAGACATCCTGCAGGACCTGGGCGCCTTCTCGATGATGTCCTCGGACTCGCAGGCCATGGGGCGCGTCGGAGAGGTGATTATCAGGACTTGGCAGACCGCTCATAAAATGAAGTTGCAGCGCGGAGCAGCCAAGGGTGACTCGTCCCGTTCCGATAATTCCAGAGTCAAAAGATATATTGCGAAATACACCATCAACCCCGCGATCGCCCATGGCGTCGGCCATGCGGTCGGTTCGATCGAAGTCGGCAAGCTCGCGGACCTGGTGCTGTGGAAGCCGGCGTTCTTCGGCGCCAAGCCTTCGCTGATCGTGAAGGGCGGCATGATCGCCGCCGCCGCGATGGGCGATCCGAACGCCTCGATCCCGACGCCGCAGCCGGTGCATTACCGGCCGATGTTCGGTTCCTTCGGCAAGGCGGTGCGCAGCACGTCGCTGACTTTCGTATCGAAGGCTTTCCTCAAGGGGAAGGAAGCGCAGAAGATGAATCTGCGCACGCTCGAGCCCGTGAAGAACGTCCGCAAGGTCGGCAAGAAGGACATGATCCACAACAGCTGGCAGCCCAGAATCACCGTCGATCCGGAGACCTACGAGGTGCGCGCCAACGGCGAGCTGCTCGTTTGTGAACCGGCGAAAGTGCTGCCCTTGGCGCAAAGGTACTTCCTCTTCTGATGCTTGAAATCAAATCCAAACTGAAGATCCCGCGTTCGGCCTACAAGGTCGAGGTGCGCGGGCAATTGAAGCTGCCGTTCGAATCGCGGCAGAAAAGTCGCCTGAAGACGAAGCTCGTGTCCGGCGAGGATGTCGGGCTGATGCTGCCGCGCGGAGAAATCCTGCGCGGCGGGGACCTCGTAACGGCCTCCGATGGCCGGGTGATCGAAATCGTCGCCGAGCCGGAAAAGGTGTTGCACATCGAAACAAAGGATCTCGCCAAAGTGGCCTACCACCTGGGGAACCGGCACGTGCCCGTCCAGGTGGGCGAGGGATTCCTGCGCATCATGGAGGATCACGTACTCGAAGAGATGGTGCAGAAGCTTGGCGCGAAGGTGTCGCACGTCGAGGCGCCGTTCGAGCCCGAGGCGGGTGCCTATGCGGGTGGGCACCACCAGCACGATGAGATGGGGCATGGCGGCAAAATTCATGACCATCATCATGAAGAAAACGAACATGTCCACGATGAGCACTGTGGACACGATCATCATCACGACCATAAATGAGCCTGGCGAAGCTGCTGCAGTTGGCCAGCCCCACGCTCCCCGTGGGTGCCTATAGCTATTCAGGCGGCCTGGAAGCAGCCTGTGAGGCGGAGGTCGTTACCGACGCCGCGACGGCTGAACGATGGATAGGCGACGTAATGGAATTTTCAATGGCGCGCATGGAAGCGCCAATATTGTTTTCTTTTCTTCTTGGTTTATATAAAAAAGATTCTTCCAAGATAGAAAATACAAACCAATTATTTCTCGCCAGCCGTGAAAGCGCGGAACTGCGGGCCGAGACGGTGCAGATGGGTTATTCGCTGAACCGCCTGTTCAAGGATCTTGGCCTGGGCGAGGTGCCGGTGGAGGAACCATCCTTCCCGGCCGCGTTCGCCTACGCCGCGGCGCAATGGAAGATCGAACCCGAGGCGGCATTGCAGGCTTATCTCTGGTCCTGGCTCGAGAATCAGGTGATGGCCGCAGTGAAGGCGGTGCCGCTGGGCCAGACCGACGGACAAAGGATCCTGCTCGCGCTCGGCGACCGGATCGGAGAACTGGTGAAAAAGGCCATGCACATGAAGGATGAGGAGATCGGCAATTTCGCGCCGAACCTGGCGCTGCTCTCGGCCCGGCACGAAACGCAGTACTCGCGGATTTTCCGCTCATGACCCTGCGCGTCGGCATCGGTGGCCCCGTCGGGTCCGGCAAGACCGCGCTCACGCTCGCGCTGTGCAACCGGCTGCGTGAGCGCTTCAACATCGCCGTCGTGACCAACGACATCTACACGGAAGAGGATGCGCAGTTCCTCGTCGCCAACAAGGCGCTCGCGCCCGAGCGCATCATTGGCGTGGTGACCGGCGGCTGCCCGCATACCGCGATCCGCGAGGACGCCTCCATCAACCTGGAAGCGGTGGCGCGGCTGAACCGGCGCTTCCCGGACCTCGACATGATCCTGATCGAGTCGGGCGGCGACAACCTCGCCGCGACCTTCAGTCCGGAACTCTCCGACCTGACGCTCTACGTGATCGACGTCGCCGCGGGCGAGAAGATTCCGCGCAAGGGCGGGCCCGGCATCACCAAGTCCGACCTGCTGATCATCAACAAGATCGACCTCGCGCCGATGGTCGGCGCCTCGCTTGAAGTCATGGACCGCGACGCGAGGAAAATGCGTGGCAAGCGGCCGTTCGTCTTCAGCAACCTGAAGTCCGGGCAGGGCCTGGACGCGATCGTCGAATTCATCGAAACGGAAGGAATGCTATGCACCGTGCAGCCGCAGCCCTGATCGCCTTTCCCGGCACGCTGTTCGCCCATCCGGGGCACGGGGCGCTTGACGGCCATTTTCATGGCTGGGGGCCTGAGCACGTGCTGCTATTCGTGGTGGTCCTTGCCTTCGTGGCTTTCGCGCTGGGGAAGAAGTAAACGAAACGGCGCAAGGCGCTGCTGGTTTCGGCGGCGGCCATTGCGGCCGCACTGCTCATATCCCTTTCCTGGACACCGGTCTCCTATGTCGAGCAGCTGGTCCGCATCCAGGCGAAGCAGGAATTGGGGCATATCGACAGCCGCATCCTGAACGAACCCCTGCAGGTGCAGGCGACGTTGCTGGACTATGCCGGCGACAGTGAACTTGTCCTCAAGGCCTGGATCGCGCTGTTCAAGAATCCGGCAAGCGCCCGTGAAATCCTGCTGCTCTATGGGACCGAGCCGGAGTTCAAGCAAATTCTCCGGCGCTACGGTGATGCCGTCATCCCGGTCATCCAGTATTTCCGCGATAACGATGTCTGGACCATCAGGGTGCTCGATTCATTGACCGGCGCGCTGCAGGATTTCTGGTATCGGCTGACGGGTCGCGGGCAGGCGATCTCCAAACGCATCGATCTCGGCCCGGTGGAACGTGGCTGGTACGCCGTTCATTTCATCAAGCACGAAGGCCATGATTTCCTGGGGCAGTTCTCGGTGCATCCGGATGGAAAGGCAAGGTGGAACCAGACCGACCGTATCGTCAAGGCATCCACCGCGTTCTTCACCAGCGGCGTGCGAAACCTCGAAACGAAGATTGATCTCGGCCAGGATCTCACCGCCGGCGATGCGTTCTGGGCTGGCGTCGATGTCGCTCTCGTGGCCGTGCCTGCAAAGGTGCTCATGTCCGGCAAGGCGGTCGCGCGTTCCGGACAGGAGTTGAAGCTCGCAACCCGCACGCGGCTCGTTGCGCCCCGACTGCTGCCGAAGGGCCAGATGTTCCGCAAGTTCGGCGCCTACGGTGCCGCGGCGGCTACTGTGTATGTCATTGCCACCCATCCGAGCCTGCTGAACAGCGTGCTCGCCGAATTTGCGAGCCTCGTGGGCATCAGTCCATGGATCATGCAGGCGGCGGCATGGACGGCCATCATTGCGTTCCTGGTCTATGTGCTTTCATGGATTCTGGTCCCGCTGGGGAAACTCATCCGGCTTCTGCTGAGGACGATCCAGCTTGCGCGGCGATAGCGTCGGACCGCTGCTCACCCTGAAGGTCCATGACGCGCTGCGCGGCGGTACAGGAACGGTCGAATGTTCGCTGGACCTCGACCGGTCGCGCACCATCGTCGAGGTGGACGCTTCGGGTTGGACCTGGCAGGGCCGGCGATATCCCTACATGGAGGACTGCAAGTACAGGGCCATCTACCACTGGACCGGCGAGGCTTTCGAGCCGGTCGCGCGGTATGCCACGTCGCTGATCAAGCTGGTGCCCACGCAGTGGGGGCCGCCGACCTTCGAGATCGACGGCATCAAGATGCTGCCCACGGCGAAAGTCTCGCCGTATGCGGACGCAGAGCGCAAGGTCGGTTTGATCCAGCCGCGAGGCAAGGTGATCCTGGATACCTGCGGTGGCCTCGGCTATTTCGCGGCCTGGTGCATGCAGGGCGGGGCCACCCGGGTCCAATCGTTCGAAAAGAATGAGGATGTGATCTGGCTGCGCAGCCTGAATCCATGGTCTCCGGCCGCCCAAGGCGTGCTGGAGCTGACGCACGGCGACATCACGCACAGCATCGGCGCAATGCCTGACGGTGCGTTCGACGCCGTCCTGCACGACCCGCCGCGCTTCGGCATCGCCGGGGAACTCTATTCGCAGGCCTTCTATGACCAGCTGGCGCGCGTTCTCAGGCGCAAGGGCAGGTTGTTCCACTACACCGGCTCGCCGAACAAGCTCACCAGCGGCCGCGACGTGCCCAGGGAAGTACTGAAGCGCCTGAGGAATTCCGGTTTTGTCGCGCAAGTGAACGGCGACGGGATACTGGCGGTGACGAAGTAAAATTGGGTCGTGCCCAAAGGTGTCGTCGACTACGAAGGACTCAAGAGCCCGCAGAGCCAGGCGCTGCGCGACCTGCAGCCGCGCGCGGGCCGGCCCTTCAACCTGACCAAGATCGGCCACGTCGTTCTGATGACCGCGGACCTGGAGAGATCGGTGAAGTTCTACACGGGCGTGCTCGGCTTCCGCGTGTCGGACGTCTATCCCGAGACCATGATGCAGGGCCGCATGGTGTTCATGCGTTGCGCCGCGGACCACCACGGCGTCGCGCTGGTCGGCGCGGCTCCGGGGGCTTCACCGCAGCACGAGTTGCATCACATGGCCTTCGAGGTATCCACGCTGGATGAAGTGTTCGGCGCGCGCGAATGGCTGAAGAAAAACGGCGTGAAGGTCGAGTTCGAGGGCCGGCGCCGCGCCGGCTGCCAGGTCGCGGTCGAGTTTCGCGATCCGGACGGCCACTGGCTGGAGATCTACTGGGGCCTGGACCAGGTCGGCCC
>JANNXB010000115.1:0-3062 GCA_031409355.1 Betaproteobacteria bacterium
ATCAAGCAGGATGTATTCGCGCAGACCGTGCGGGAATCCGGCCCGGGCGAGAAGCGCACCTGCGACGATGTTTTCGCGGCCATGCAGCGCCTGATCGACGCGAAGGATCCGTCCTACCGCGACTAGAGGCGGCTAGGCTGCGGCAAGCCGACGCAGTTCGGGCACGCACGAGCCCCAGTTTGTGACCAGTACGAGCCTGGCAAGCTGTTCGATCCGGTCTTCGACGGGCATATTGCCTCCGGGGGAGGAAGGGTTCATGCCATCGATAGCGCACAAAACGTGCCAAGCCGCTCGGAAATGGCCCATCGGCGCGACCGGACAATAATAGGGCTTCGTCGCCGCGCTGAAATCGCCGGCATTGACGTTTACGTAAACGTCAAGTACCTTGGCCGGCCCTAGGATTGGGCGTAGCCCGGGCAAGGGAGTCCACATGACCGACCTGTCTCAGTCGAAGAACCTGGTCTACAAGGCGAAGCACAAGATTCGCTTCGTCACCGCGGCGAGCCTGTTCGACGGCCACGACGCCTCGATCAACATCATGCGGCGCATCCTGCAGGCCTCCGGCGCGGAGGTTGTCCACCTGGGCCACAACCGCTCGGTCGAGGACGTGGTCACGACCGCGCTCGAGGAGGACGTGCAGGGGATCGCCATCTCGTCCTACCAGGGCGGGCACATCGAGTACTTCAAGTACATGGTCGATCAGCTGCGCGAGCGCGGCGGCGCGGAGATCCGGATATTCGGCGGCGGCGGCGGAGTCATCGTGGCCTCCGAGATCGACGAGCTGCACGCCTACGGCGTCGCGCGCATCTACTCCCCTGAAGACGGGCAGAAGATGGGGCTGCAGGGGATGATCAACGACATGCTGGCGCGCTGCGACTTCAATCCTGTCGAGCGCGTGCCAGCCGGGCTGAAGCCAGGGGATTTCCGTGCCTTGGCGAAAGTCATCTCGGCCCTCGAACTTGGTGTTCTTGAAGAAAAATTCAAGCAGCAAATACAGGAAAAGGCAAAACTCGCGGCGACCCCTGTTCTCGGCATCACCGGCACCGGCGGCGCAGGCAAGAGTTCGCTCACCGACGAGTTGGTGCGGAGGCTGCGGATCGACCAGGGCGACCGCCTGCAGGTCGCCATCATTTCGGTCGACCCGACGCGCCGCAAGACGGGCGGCGCCCTGCTCGGCGACCGCATCCGCATGAACGCCATTCACGGGCCGAAGGTCTTCATGCGCTCGCTCGCGACACGCGAGTCAGGCGCGGAAATCGCGGCCTGCGTGCCGGAGGTGATCGCTGCTTGCCGCGCGGCGGGCTTCGATCTCGTCATCGTCGAAACATCGGGCATCGGCCAAGGCGACGCTGCAATCGTGCCGCTGGTCGACGTGTCGCTTTACGTCATGACCCCGGAGTTCGGCGCCGCCAGCCAGCTCGAAAAGATCGACATGCTCGATTTCGCCGACTTCATCGCGATCAACAAGTTCGACCGCAAGGGCGCGGAGGATGCATTGCGCGACGTGCGCAAGCAGGTGCAAAGGAACCGGCAGGCCTTCGGCCAGTCGCCGGACTCGATGCCGGTGTACGGCACCATCGCCTCGCGCTTCAATGACGACGGCGTCACCGCGCTCTATCAGGGCATCGCCGCCGCGCTTAAGGGAAAGGGACTGAAACTTTCACCTGGCACTCTTGCGTCGATCGAAAGCAAGTGCTCCTCCGACGTGAACGTCGTCGTCCCCGCGAAGCGCTCCCGTTACCTTGCGGAGATTGCCGACGCGGTGCGGGCCTATCTTGAGCAGGGATTGCAGCAATCGCGCATCGCCCGCGATCGGCAAAGCCTGCAGGCGGCGAAGCGCATGCTCGGAACCAGCGGTGGCACCGATGCCCTGGACAAGCTGATCGAGGAAAAGAGCTCCGCGCTCGACGGACATTCGAAAGCATTGCTCGAGACCTGGCCGCAAACGGTCGAGTCCTACTCCGGCGAGGATTTCGTGACGACCAGCCGCGAGCGCGAGCAGCGCACCAGGCTCACCACCACTTCTCTCTCCGGCACCAAGGTGCCCAAGGTGGCGCTGCCAAGATTCGAGGACGCGGGCGAAATCCTGCGCTGGCGCTGGCGCGAGAACCTTCCCGGAGCCTTCCCCTTCACCGCGGGTGTGTTCCCCTTCAAGCGCGAGAACGAGGACCCGACGCGCATGTTCGCGGGCGAGGGCGATGCATTTCGCACCAACCGGCGATTCCACCTGCTCTCGAAGGACATGCCGGCCAAGCGCCTGTCCACCGCGTTCGACTCGGTGACGTTGTACGGCTTCGATCCGGACGAACGCCCCGACATCTACGGCAAGGTCGGCAATTCCGGCGTCTCCATCGCCACGCTGGACGACATGAAGGTGCTCTATTCGGGATTCGACCTTTGCGCGCCGACCAACTCCGTGTCGATGACCATCAACGGCCCTGCGCCGACGATCCTGGCGATGTTCTTCAACACCGCGATCGACCAGCAGGTAGAGAATCTCGGCCGGAATCCCACGGCGAAAGAGCTTGCCGAAATAAAGGCGAAAACCCTGAAAGCGGTCCGCGGCACGGTGCAGGCCGACATCCTCAAGGAAGACCAGGGGCAGAACACCTGCATCTTCTCCACTGAGTTTTCGCTCAAGGTCATGGGCGACATCCAGCATTACTTCATCGAGCAGGACGTGAAGAATTTCTACTCGGTGTCGATTTCCGGCTATCACATCGCTGAAGCCGGCGCGAATCCGATCAGTCAGCTCGCCTTCACGCTGTCGAACGGCTTTACCTTCGTCGAAGCCTATCTCGCGCGCGGCATGGAGATTGACGATTTCGCGCCCAATCTTTCGTTTTTCTTCAGCTACGGCATGGATCCCGAGTACAGCGTCATCGGCCGCGTGGCGCGGCGCATCTGGGCGGTGGCGATGAAGAACCGCTACGGCGCCAACGAGCGTTCGCAGAAGCTGAAGTTCCATTCGCAGACCAGCGGCCGCAGCCTACATGCGCAGGAGATCGCCTTCAACGACATCCGCACCACGCTGCAGGCGCTGATCTCCTCCTACGACAACA
>JANNXB010000116.1:0-15386 GCA_031409355.1 Betaproteobacteria bacterium
GTGCAGGACAAGGCCACGCCCGGCGCGCTGGCCGAAGCGCTGCTCGCACTGCTGCAGGACACGAGCGCCCAGGCCCGGCAGGTCGCGAAATTTCGCGAGATCCACGCCACCCTGCGCCAGAACACCGCGCAAAAGGCCGCCGACGCCGTGCTCGCCGTGATCGATGCGGGCCGTAGTTAAGGTTTGTGGGGTCGACGAAGCCGGGCGCGGCCCGCTGGCAGGAGCTGTTTACGCTGCTGCAGTCATTCTGGATTCGAGCAGGCCGATTGCGGGCCTTAGGGATTCAAAGCTCTTGAGCGCTTCACGACGGGAAATCTTGTCCGTGAAAATTCGAAAGCAATCTCTCGCATTCTCGGTCGCACACGCAACTGTCGAAGAGATAGACCGCCTAAACATCCTGCAGGCGACAATGCTTGCCATGCAGCGCGCGGTGGAAGGCCTGGGCATGACGCCGGACGAGGCGTGGATCGACGGGAATCGCTGCCCGAAACTCGCCTGCCGCGCGCGCGCCATAGTGCAGGGCGACCGGCTGCACCCGGTGATTTCGGCGGCGTCCATCCTTGCCAAGACCGGGCGCGACGCGGAGATGCAGCGCATGCACGAGCGCTTTCCGCTGTACCGCTTCGACCGCCACAAGGGCTATCCGACGCCCGAGCACCTGGCGCTGCTGGAGCGTTACGGGCCGAGCGAAATTCACCGGCGCAGCTTCGCGCCGGTGCGCAACGCGCTGCAGCGCGCATGACGGTCATCTCGTCCCACGACAATCCGCGCGTTCGCCGCTGGCGAGACCTGATGCGTGACTCGGGCGAGCGCCGCAAGCAGGGACGGGCGATCATTGAAGGCGAAAACCTGATTGTTGCCTTCCTTGAATCCGGCAGGGAAGTTGAAAGCCTGATACTCAGCAAGGCCGCTTCGAGCCGTCCCGATTTCGTAGCATTGGCAATGCAAAGCGGTACGGCTCCCACCGTGCTTTCTGATCAGCTGTTTCGTTCAATCGTCGATGTCGAGACGCCGGCGGGCATCGCCGCCGAGATCGCGATCCCGCTGGCGGCTGGAAAACTGAAATCCGCGGACTCCTGCGTGCTGCTCGACGCCATCCAGGACACCGGCAACGTCGGCACCATCCTGCGTGGCGCAGCCGCGTTTGGTATCCGCCACGCCGTAATCGGCAAGGGCTGCGCGGACGCCTGGTCGCCGAAAGTGCTGCGCGCAGCTGCGGGGGCGCACTTCTCCCTGCAGATCTCGGAAACGGCCGACCTTGTGGCGGCGATCGCCGAATTCGGCGGCAGGATTGCCTGCACCCTGCCGCGCGACGGCGTACCGCTCGCCAACGCCGATTTGTCCGGCCGCATCGGCTGGCTGTTCGGCGCCGAAGGGCGGGGCGTGAGCGATGCGCTGGCGGCGCGGGCCGACCTGAAAGTCACGATCCCGATGCCGGGCGGCGCCGAATCGCTGAACGTCGCGGCCGCCGCCGCGATCTGCTTCTACGAATTCAGTAGACGTGGCGCTCGAGCTTGAGCTCGCGCAGGATCGTGGTGGCAATTTCCTCGATTGACTTGGTGGTGGAGTTGATCCAGCGGATGCCTTCGCGCCGCATCAGCGTTTCGGCCTGCTCTATTTCGTAGCGGCAGTTGGCGGGATCCGCATACTGGCTGCCCGGCCGGCGCTCCCGGCGGATCTCCTGCAGCCGCTCGGGCGTGATGGTCAGGCCGTAGAGCTTGTTCTTCTGCGAGTGCAGGGCCTCCGGCAGGCTGTTGCGCTCGAAATCCTCCGGGATCAGCGGGTAGTTGGCCGCCTTGACGCCGAACTGCAGCGCCAGGTAAAGGCTGGTCGGCGTCTTGCCGCTGCGCGAGACGCCCACCAGGATCACGTCGGCCTCGTGCAGTTCGCGGTGCGAAGACCCGTCGTCGTGCGCCATGGTGAAATTGATCGCTTCGATGCGCTGCTTGTATTCCTGCTTGTCGGTGCTGCTGTGCGAGCGGCCGACGGTATGGCTCGATTTGATGCCCAGCTCACCCTCGATCGGGCCGATGAAGGTCTCGAAGAAGTCTACAAACAATGCATTTGCGCGGCGGACCACCTCGCGCACATCGCCGTTCACCAGGGTTGAGAACACGATCGGCTGGCCGCTGCCGCGCAGCGACTCGCGTTCGATGCGCTCCAGGCACTCCTGGGCCTTGTCCACGTTGTCGATGAATGGCAGGGTTACCTGGTTGAATTCGACCCCCTCGAACTGGGTCAGCAGGCTGTGGCCGAGCATCTGCGCCGTGATGCCGGTGCCATCGGAGACGAAGAACACGGTGCGGCGCTGCGGCATGGCAGATAAAATACCAAGGAAATGTACGTCGCGTGGCTTAAAGATCTCCGCATGGCCGACCTGCCCAGGGTTGGAGGCAAGAACGCCTCCTTGGGCGAAATGATCGGCGGCCTGTCGCAGGCCGGAGTCCGCGTCCCCGGCGGGTTCGCCACTACCTCCGAAGCCTTCCAGGCCTTCCTCGCCGCCGGCGAACTCGACAAGCGCATCGCGGAACGGATCCGGAGCCTCAATCCGGAGGATGTCGTGGCCCTCGCGGCCTGCGGTGGCGAGATCCGGAGTTGGATCGAGGCAGCGCCCTTTCCTGCAGAATTAGAATCCGATATACGTAATTATTATCAAATACTTGAGAAATCAATCTCAAGTGAAATATCATTTGCAGTTCGCTCCTCGGCAACTGCCGAAGACCTGCCCGATGCGTCTTTCGCGGGGCAGCAGGAGACCTTCCTCAATATTCGTGGTGCGGACCATGTGCTGGAGGCGATCCGGCGTGTTTTCGGCTCGCTCTACAACGACCGCGCCATCTCCTACCGGGCCCACCAGGGCTTCGCCCACGGTCACGTGGCGGTGTCCGCTGCGGTCCAGCGCATGGTGCGCAGCGACCTTGGGGCGAGCGGGGTCATGTTCACGCTCGATACCGAGACGGGCTTCCGCGATGCAGTATTTCTCACCTCGTCCTGGGGCCTGGGCGAAATGGTGGTGCAGGGTGCGGTGAATCCGGACGAGTTTTACGTGCACAAGCCGATGCTGGAGGCGGGCAAGCCCGCCATCCTGCGCCGCCGGCTCGGCTCCAAGCTGCAGAAGATGGTTTTTTCCGGCGAAGCGTCGGCCGGGCGCTCGGTGCGCACCGAAGACGTGCCTGCAACGGAGCGCGAGCGCTTTTCGCTGTCGGACGATGACGTCCTCGCGCTTGCGCGCGTCGCTTGCAGCATAGAGAAGCACTACGGCCGCCCGATGGACATCGAATGGGGCAAGGACGGCCTGGATGGCAGCATTCACGTCCTGCAGGCGAGGCCGGAGACGGTGCGTTCCCGCAAGAAAGCCGGCGGCGAAGAGCGCTACAAGCTAAAGGGCACGGGCACGCTGCTGGTCAGCGGCAGGGCCATCGGCCAGAAAATCGGCGCGGGGCCGGTGCGCGTCGTGAAGGACGCCTCGAAGATGTCGAGCGTGAAAAAGGGCGACGTGCTGGTCACCGACATGACCGATCCCAACTGGGAACCGGTGATGAAGCTTGCCTCCGCCATTGTCACCAACCGCGGCGGGCGCACCTGCCACGCGGCGATCATCGCGCGCGAACTGGGCATTCCGGCGGTGATCGGCTGCGGCGACGCCACCTCGCGCCTCGCGTCCGCCGGTTCCGTGACGGTGTCCTGCGCCGAAGGCGACACGGGCAATGTCTACGCCGGCCTGGTGCCATTCGAAGTCACCGCCAGCGAACGCGGCGACCTGCCGCAGATCCCGGTCAAGATCGCGATGAACATCGGCAATCCGGCGCTTGCGTTCGGCTTCGCGCAGCTGCCGAATGCGGGCGTCGGCCTGGCGCGGCTCGAATTCATCATCAATAACGAAATCGGCGTGCATCCCAGGGCCTGTCTCGACTGGCCGCAGCTGCCGAAGGACCTGAAAGCCGGCGTCGAGCGTGCCGCGCGCGGCTACGCGGACCCAAAGACGTTTTTTCGCGAGAAGATGGTCGAGGGCGTCGCCACCATCGCCGCTGCATTCTGGCCCAAGCCGGTCATTGTCCGGCTCTCGGATTTCAAGTCGAATGAATACCGCAAGCTGCTGGGCGGCGAGCGCTACGAGCCGGAAGAGGAGAATCCGATGCTCGGCTTCCGCGGCGCGTCGCGCTACCTGGCGGCGGACTTCCGCGCCTGCTTCGAGCTGGAATGCGCCGCGCTGTGCAAGGTACGCAATGAACTCGGGCTGACCAATGTCGAGCTGATGGTGCCGTTCGTGCGCACGCTGGACGAGGCGCGCAGCGTGGTGAAGCTGCTGGCGGATAACGGCTTGAAACGCGGCCAGGACGGCCTGCGGCTGGTGATGATGTGCGAGTTGCCGTCCAATGCCATCCTCGCCGAGCAGTTCCTGGAATTCTTCGACGGCTTCTCGATTGGCTCGAACGACCTGACGCAGCTCACGCTCGGCCTGGACCGCGATTCCGGGCTGGTGGCGGCCGGCTTCGATGAGCGCGACGGCGCGGTCAAGGCGCTGCTCGAGATGGCGATCCGCGCCTGCCGCAAACAGGGCAAGTACGTCGGCATCTGCGGCCAGGGGCCTTCCGACCATCCGGATTTCGCGCGCTGGCTGATGGAGCAGGGGATCGAAAGCCTGTCGCTCAACCCGGACACGGTCGTGTCCACCTGGCTTTCTCTTAGCGCGCCCGCAACAGGCGGTTCTTCTCCCGCTGCCACTCCTTCTCGCGCTCCGACGCCCGCTTATCGTGCTTGAGCTTGCCCTTGGCGAGCGCGATCTGGATCTTGATGCGCCCCTTGGTGAAATGCAGGTCGAGCGGGATCAGGGTGTAGCCGCGCTGTTCCACCTTGCCGATCAGGCGCCGGATTTCCTCGGCGTGCATGAGCAGCTTGCGGGTACGCGTCGGGTCGGGGTTAACGTGCGTGGAGGCGCTGCCAAGCGGGCTGATATGCGCGCCGAGCAGCCAGAGCGCGCCTTCGTCCACGATCACGTAGGCATCGCTGATCTGCGCGCGGCCAGCGCGGATCGCCTTCACCTCCCAGCCTTCCAGCACGAGCCCGGCTTCGTAGCGGTCCTCTACGAAGTAGTCGTGGAATGCCTTGCGGTTTTCGGCGATGGACATGGCGGGGGGCAGGCCCCGATTTTCCCATGAAGCGCATCGCCCGCTCGGCAATTGTCGAGCGCAACGCCGGAGATTTCTACGGCCTGGTCGAGGCAATCGAGTCCTATCCGGAGTTCCTGCCCTGGTGCGCGGCAGCCGAAGTCCTGGAGCGGACACCAGGGCGGACCGTTGCCAGGCTCACCCTGGCGGTCGCCGGGGTGAGGCAGTCCTTCACCACCGAAAATACGAATATTCCGGGGCGATCGATCGACATGCGCCTGTTGCAGGGACCGTTCAAGAGCTTCGCGGCGGCGTGGCGCTTCACCCCTTTGAAGCCGGACGCGTGCAAGGCTGAGTACTCGATGGAATACGAGTTCTCCAGCCGAATCGTCGCGGCCGTCCTGGAACCGGTATTCAGGCGCATTGCCGACGGCACGGTGGATGCGTTCACCAAAAGGATCGCGCATTTAAGGATCCCGCATTTAAGGATCCCACATGCGCGTTGAGGTGGTTTTCGCTCTGGCAGCGGCCCAGGACATCGTCGTCCTCGACCTGGACGAGGGCGCGGCCGCGCGCGAGGCGCTGGCGGCGAGCGGCCTGCTCGAGCGTCATGGGCTGGCGGCAGCGCAGTTGCAGCTTGGAATATCCGGGAAAAAGATTTCTCCCGGCCACCTGTTGCGGGAAGGCGATCGCGTCGAGATACTGCGGCCGCTGATGCTCGACCCCGGGGAAGCGCGACGACGACGCGCTCGAAAGACTCGCGTATAATGCTTTTTTGAAAGACAGGACAGCCATGCGGGTGATCCAGAAGGCGCTGACCTTCGACGATGTTCTCCTCCTACCCGCCCACTCGCGCGTCCTGCCGCGCCAGGTTTCCCTCAAGACCCGCCTCACGCGCAAGCTCGACCTGAATATCCCGCTGATGTCGGCCGCCATGGACACGGTGACCGAGGCACGGCTTGCCATCGCCATCGCGCAGGAGGGCGGCATCGGCATCATTCACAAGAATTTCACGCCGAAGGAGCACGCGGCCGAAGTCGCCAAGGTCAAGCGCTTCGAGTCAGGCGTGCTGCGCGATCCCATGACCATCGCGCCGGACATGCGCGTGCGCCAGGTGATCGCGCTGCAGAAAAAGCACCGCATCTCCGGTTTCCCGGTGATCGCGGGGGGCAAGGTGGTCGGCATCGTCACCAACCGCGACCTGCGTTTCGAGAAGAAGCTCGACCAGCCGGTGCGCAACATCATGACGCCGCAGAAGCGGCTGGTGACGGTGAGCGAAGGCGCGAGCCGGGCCGATGCGCTGGCGCTGCTGCACAAGCACCGCCTCGAGCGCGTCCTGGTGGTGGACAAGCAGTGGCGCCTGAAGGGCCTGGTCACGGTCAAGGACATCATCAAGGAAACCGAGCACCCCAACGCCTGCAAGGACTCGCAGGGCAAGCTGCGCGTTGGCGCGGCGGTCGGGGTAGGCGAGGGCACCGAGGAGCGGGTCGAACTGCTGATCGACGCCGGCGTGGATGTGCTAGTGGTGGATACCGCGCACGGGCACGCGCAGGGTGTGCTAGACCGCGTCAAGTGGGTGAAAAAGAAGTATCCGGATATGCAGGTCATCGGCGGCAACGTCGGCACGGGCGAAGGCGCCCGCGCGCTGGTCGACCACGGCGCCGATGCCGTCAAGGTTGGCATCGGGCCGGGCTCGATCTGCACCACGCGCGTGGTGGCCGGCGTCGGCGTGCCGCAGATCTCGGCCATCATGAATGTCGCCGAGGCGCTGGCGAAATCCGGCGTGCCGCTGATCGCCGACGGCGGCGTGCGGTTCTCGGGCGACATTGCCAAGGCACTCGGTTCGGGCGCGCACGCCGTGATGCTGGGGTCGCTGTTCGCCGGCACCGAGGAAGCGCCCGGAGAGATCGAACTCTACGGCGGCCGTTCCTACAAGTCGTACCGCGGCATGGGTTCCCTGGGCGCGATGCAGAAGGGCTCCGCCGACCGCTATTTCCAGGATTCGGAAATGAACGTCGACAAGCTGGTGCCCGAAGGCGTCGAGGGCCGGGTGCCGTTCAAGGGCAGCGTGCTGTCGATGATCGAGCAGCTGATGGGCGGCGTGCGCGCCAGCATGGGCTACACCGGCTGCCGCACGATCCAGGAACTGCGCAGCAAAGCGCAGTTCGTGCAGATCACTTCCGCCGGCATGCGCGAGTCGCACGTGCACGACGTCCAGATCGTCAAAGAGGCTCCGAACTACCGGGTCGAGTAGCGAATTGCACGACAAGATCCTCATCCTCGATTTCGGCGCGCAGTACACGCAGCTGATCGCGCGCCGCGTGCGCGAAGCGAAGGTCTACTGCGAAATTCATCCCTGCGACGTAAGCGACGCCTTCGTGCGGGAGTTTGCACCGAAGGGAATCATCCTTTCCGGCAGCCATGCCTCCGCTTACGAAGACGCGACGCTGAAGGCGCCCATGGCGGCCTTCGATCTCGGCGTGCCGGTGCTCGGCATCTGCTACGGCATGCAGACCATGGCGCAGCAGCTCGGCGGCAAGGTGGAGCCCGGCAAGCTGCGTGAGTTCGGCTACGCCGAGGTGCGGGCACGCGGCCATACAAAGCTGCTCCAGGGGCTCGAGGATTCCAGGGGCCCGAACGGCGAGGGCATGCTCAAAGTGTGGATGAGCCACGGCGACAAGGTTGTCGAGATGCCCAAGGGCTTCAAGCTGATGGCCTCCACCGAGTCCTGCCCGATCGCCGGCATGGCCGACGAGGATCGGCGCTTCTATGCCGTGCAGTTCCACCCCGAGGTCACGCACACCCTGCAGGGCACGAAGCTGCTGCACCGCTTCGTGCGCGAGGTCAGCGGTTGCCGCGGCGACTGGAGCATGCCGGACTATGTTTCCGAAGCCATCGAAAAAATAAAGAAACAGGTCGGCAAGGAGGAAGTGATCCTCGGCCTGTCGGGCGGCGTGGATTCCTCCGTCGCCGCCGCGCTGATCCACAAGGCGATCGGCAAGCAGCTCACCTGCGTGTTCGTCGACCACGGCCTGTTGCGGCTGAACGAGGCGCAGCAGGTGATGGATGCTTTCGCGAAAAACCTGCAGGTGAAGGTGATCCACATCGACGCGAGCGCGGACATGTTCGTCGCGCTCAAGGGCGTGTCCGACCCTGAGCAAAAGCGCAAGATCATCGGAAAATTATTTGTTGACGTTTTTCAATTAAAAGCAAAAGAAATAGAAAACGCGAAATGGCTCGCGCAGGGCACCATCTACCCGGACGTGATCGAGTCGGCCGGCGCGAAGACGAAGAAGGCCGTGACCATCAAGTCGCACCACAACGTTGGCGGCCTGCCCGAAAGCCTGCACCTGAAGCTGCTGGAACCGCTGCGGGAGTTGTTCAAGGACGAAGTGCGCGAGCTTGGCCTCGCCCTCGGCCTGCCGCGCGACATGGTGTTCCGCCATCCGTTCCCGGGTCCGGGGCTCGGCGTGCGGGTCCTGGGCGAGGTGAAGCAGGAGTTCGTGTCGCTGCTACAGCGGGCCGACGACATCTTCATCCAGGAATTGCGCAGTTCAGGGTGGTACGACAAGACCGCCCAGGCATTCACCGTGTTCCTGCCGGTCAAGTCGGTGGGCGTGATGGGCGACGGGCGGACCTATGAGCACGTCGTTGCCCTGCGCGCAGTCGAGACGTCAGACTTCATGACCGCCGGCTGGGCGCCGTTGCCGCACGAACTGCTCGCCAAGGTGTCGAGCCGCATCATCAACGAGGTGCGTGGCATCAACCGCGTTACCTACGACATCTCGTCCAAGCCGCCCGCCACCATCGAGTGGGAGTAGGGGGGGCGAGACGGCCGTCGGAGCTGCCTCCGGCCTTGCCGCTTCGGGGGCCGCGCAAGCCGCGACATGGGTAAGGGACGCCGGGCGGGCGAAGCGCCTCACGAAGTGTTCGGAATCACTGGGCTGCTTTCGGTTTCTAAGACACCTTGCTAAAGTGGACCCACCTCGGACGTCGCAGATCGACGCTACGCAGCAAGCAGCCAGGAGAATCGTGCCTCACTGCGCATGTCGACTGAGACGGTTCCAGATCATCAGGGCGGCGAAGCTCAGGACGACCTGCATTCCCACCATCGGGAATAAGGTCCCATCGTAAATCAGCCCTTGCATGGCAGAGACGGTTGCCGCGGCGCCCATCTGCACGAACCCGAGAACCGCTGCAGCGGCACCCGCAGCCATTGGATGGGACATCATGACCCCAGCCGCGGTATTCGGAGCCAGAAAGCCGGCGCCAAACCACCACGCAAACTCCGTCGCGACAATGGTGGATGCCGGCAACGATCCCGAAAACGCCAACCCTGCCAAGATCGCCGAGGCGCCGAACATGATCACGAGGCTGGCCAGGATCACCCGCTTCATTCCCCATCTGGGACTGGGATATCGCGCGGCGAATGATCCGATGAGAAAGACTGACATGACGGCGGCAGCAGCGCGCCAAAGTTCTGCAGGCGGCCTATGCCGCGCATCCGGAGCGCTTCAAGGGAAAGTTCCCGACGCCGCCCAAATTACCCACGATCGTCGGCATCAACCTGCCCAAAAACCTCGCCCCGGAGACCGTCGATGGCCTGATCCAGACCCCCGCAATACTCACTAATTTAAACACCCAGGTGTCTCATTCTCATTGACACATTCCGGTACGCAGAACTCGCGGTAAAGGTCATGTCAGGAGGTCACGTCAGGACGTGACATAAGTAGGACTAGGTGCTACACTCCACCATGCCAACAAGACCTTTGACGCGAGCTTTCAAGACGGCCTGGTTCAGCAAGGCGGCGAGGAAGGCGGGCATCGGTAATCCGGCGTTGATTGCGGCGATTCGTGAGGTCATGCAGGGGCAGGCTGACGACTTGGGCGGTGGTGTGTTCAAGAAGCGGCTGAACAGGAACATGCACCGCTCGATCGTGCTGGCGAAGGGTGGTCGGCATTGGATCTTTGCGTATCTGTTCGCCAAGAAGGATCGGGCCAACATCGATGGCGATGAGCTTGCTGATTTCAAAAAGCTGGCGCACGCGTTTGGCCGCATGACGGACTCCGAGTTGGCGTCCGCGTTGAATCTGGGTGACTTACTGGAGCTATGCGATGAAGAGTAATGCCAAGTTCAAGAGCGACGCCTTCGAGGCGATCCACAGCGCAGCCCAAGGGCTGCGTCGCGCCGGGACCATCGACAAGGCGACCATGCGCGAATTTGACGAATCGTGCCTCACTGCGCCGTCGGCGATCCCTCCTAAAGAGATCAAGCGAATCCGCGAGGGGGCGCATGTCAGTCAACCTGTATTCGCGCGCTATCTGAACACCAGCGAGTCCACGATACAGAAGTGGGAGGCAGGAACCAAGCGGCCCAGCGGCATGGCGCTCAAGTTGCTGGCCGTGGTCGAGAAGCACGGTCTCAAAGTGCTGGCATGAGATCGATGCCATTTGCTACCAATAAGTAGCGATAGATACTGAACGATCACAGGACGAGGAAAACGTTGCCAGCGATAGCTACCGATAGATCCCGACCGATCCTGAAGGGGTACATGCAACAGGCTGTCGATAGTCAGCGATACGTGCCGATAGATGCTGAATGCAAATTTTGGGTATCAGATGCAAATGACGGTAGATCTGACGGTAGAAATGCTACTCACTGCAAAAAGTTCTATACGTGACAACGGTTTGCAAGCGCCGTTGATGATTGAGTGGGAATGAGTTGGTGTGGTTCGGCGTCCTGCGACAGCCTAATGTCTGGGAGCGGTGAATGCCACGCCCAATCGTGTGGTCAACGCGTCGAGGTTCTTGTCTATCGTCCAAAGCAGCGTGTCCGGGGTGAGCAGAACGGAGCCGAGCAGCGCCATGTCTACGGCGCCGCAGCCCGAGTCATGCAACTGCTCCTTCTCGATCAGGGCAAGTATCTCGTCGGTTGTGGCGACGACGGCCTGCTGCAGCTTCTTGAGATCGCCGATTGTGCGCCCGCGCGGTGTCGGCGGCGTTCCGCACGCGAGTTCGAGTACGATGAGCGGATGGCTCAGCACCTGGTCCATCGCAAGCAGCGATTGAAGCACGGGATTGGTACTGCGGAAATGCGCAATCCAGACCGGGGTATCCGCGAGGACCAAACTCACCGGGGCAGAACTTCCGTAGGCCGCCGACGTGGAATGTCCTTCATCCTGCGCGCCTTGCCGCCCAAGGCAGCAAGTCGTTTGCCCGCCTGCACTCGCACGAACACCTTCATCGCTTCACGAAACAGATCGCCCTTGTCCATTCCCGGATCAGCGACGTCTAGCGCCTCCTGATAGAGCTCGTCATCAATGGATACCGTGGTTCTCATGGGAAGTCTCCTTGTCATCAAATATGATGCATGATAGCATCAATAACGGTGACGACGGAACGCGATCCTCCCGTAAGAAGTTCTAAACGCGACATCGGTTTACAAGTCCTGTTGATGATCGATTGGGAGTAGGGGCTGTTCAGCTATCGCCACGGCTTCCATGCCGGCAACCATGCCGACGTGCTAAAGCACGTCGTCCTGGTGCAGATGCTGTCCTATCTGACGGAGAAGGAAACGCCGCTTTGGTTCGTCGATACACATGCGGGCGCCGGCATCTATTCGCTTGAGAGCGTGTTTGCGCAGAAGAACGGCGAATTCAAGACGGGCATCGAGAAAATCTGGGGACTGGCCAACCTGCCGTCCGCAATTGCCGAATACCTTCAGCAGGTAAGGATGATCAATGCTGACGGCATGTTGCGCCATTACCCGGGCTCGCCGCAGATCGCGATGCAGATGGCGAGGGAGCAGGACCGGTTGCAGCTGTTCGAGCTGCACAGCACCGAGAGCGAGGTCCTGCAGAAGCAGTATGCAAACGTGAAGCGCAAGGTTTCGGTGCAGCCCACGGACGGTTTCGCGGGGCTGAAAGCTGTGCTGCCGCCGGCTTCGCGCCGCGGGCTGGTGCTGGTCGATCCGTCGTACGAGGACAAGGCCGACTACGTCCGGGTGGTGGACACGATGCGGGATGCGCTGCAGCGTTTCGCCACCGGCGTCTACGCGGTCTGGTACCCGCAGGTGCAGCGCCCGGAATCGAAGGCGCTGCCCGGACAGTTGCAGAAACTGGCCGGAAAAGCCTGGTTGCACGTTTCGCTCAAAGTCATGGCGCCATCGCGCGACGGATTGGGGCTGCACGGCAGCGGAATGTTCGTCTTCAATCCGCCCTGGAAACTCAAGGAGTCCCTGGGAGAAGCCATGCCGGCTCTGCTCAAACTGCTGGGCCGGGACCGCAAGGCCTCATACTCGCTGGAAGGCAAGCAGGATTGAACCCCGGATGAGCGACGAAAAATTCATGCGGCGAGCCCTTGAACTCGCGCGGCGCGCGGAGGCGGAAGGCGAAGTCCCGGTGGGGGCGGTCGTGGTGCTCGACGGCAAGATCGTGGGCGAGGGCTGGAACCGCCCGATCTCGGCCAATGATCCGACCGCGCACGCCGAGATCCAGGCGCTGCGCGATGCGGCCGGCGCGATGAAGAACTACCGGCTCCCCGGCGCGGCGCTCTATGTGACGCTCGAGCCCTGCGAGATGTGTCTCGGCGCGATGTTCCATGCGCGCATCGCACGGGCTGTGTACGGCGCCGCCGATCCGAAGAAGAAGGTCCTGAAATCGCAGACAGTGGCCGAAGGCGGCGTGCTGGCCGACGAGTGCGGCAAGCTGCTGAGCGGATTTTTCGCGGCGCGCCGATGAACATCACGATCGACGTCGCCAGCCAGAAGCTCACGTTCGGGAGCAAGACGTATCCCGTCTCGACCTCGAAGAACGGACTTGGCGAGAAGAACGGCAGCTTCTGCACCCCGCGCGGCCGACACGTCGTGCGCGCGAAGATCGGCGCTGGCCAGCCCCTGAATTCAGTGTTCGTACGACGCCGTCCGACTGGGGAGATCTGGACGCCGGAACTGGATGCCCGCCATGCCGGGCGCGACTGGATGCTGACCCGGATCCTCTGGCTCTCCGGCTGCGAGGTCGGCAGGAACCGCCTCGGCGACGTCGACACCATGCGCCGCTACATCTACATTCACGGTTCGCCCGAGCGCGCTGAAATGGGCAAGCCGGGTTCGATCGGCTGCATCCGCATGCGCAATGCCGACATCGTTGAATTGTTCGACCTCGTTCCTCCCTATACTCCTGTGGACATCCAGCCATGAGCGACAACTCTCCCATCCGCCGCAAGATCGATCGCGTTCCCGCCAGCCTGGTCGCGGCCGCGAGCAAGTTCCAGGCATCGATCCTCGCCGACGTGGGCGGCCGCCGCGGCACGCTGGGCGGCAGGATCCAGCCGTTGTCCAAGTCCATGAAGGTCGCGGGCCCGGCCTTCACCGTCGAGGTGCGGCCGGGGGACAACCTGATGATCCACGCCGCGCTGCAGCTGGCGCAGCCGGGCGACGTGATCGTGGTGGACGGCAAGGGCGACCTTTCCTGCGCGCTGACCGGCGCGCTGATGGCGGCGCACGCGCAGAAGGCCGGCATCGCCGGCTTCGTCATCGACGCGGCGGTGCGCGATACCGACGATTGCGCCAAGGGGAGTTTTCCGATCTTCGCCGCCGGCGCCAATCCGAATGGGCCGCTCAAGAATTCGGGCGGCCGCATCAACTGGCCAGTCTCCCTTGCGGGCACCACGGTCAATCCCGGCGACCTGATCGTTGGCGACGCCGACGGCGTGGTGGTGGTGCCTCGCGAGCTGGCAGCCGAGATCGTGAAAGGCGCTCAGGCCAAGGTCGACAGCGAGAACCAGCGCATGGCGGCCATCGGCCGCGGCGAGTTGGCGCAGGCCTGGGTTCCGGAACTGCTGAAGGCCGTTGGCGTCCTCGGCAAGGACGAATCGCTGTGATGCGTGCTGTAGGTGTCCTGCTGCTCGCGCTTGCATTGCCCTGCGCCGCGCAACCCTATCCGGCCAAACCCATCCTCCTCATCATGCCGCTGCAGGCGGCAAGTGCGGTGGACGTCATGATCCGCATCGTCGCGCAGAAGATGGGCGACAACATGGGCCGCACGATCGTGATCGAGAACCAGCCCGGCGCCGCCGGCTCGATCGGCGCGGAGCGCCTGAAGAAGGCCGCGCCGGACGGCTACACGCTGGGCGCGCTGAACGACAGCATCCTGACGATGATTCCGAACATCCGCCAGGCGCCCTACGATCCGGTCAAGGACTTCGCGCCGGTGGGCGTCGTCGCGGGCATCACCTGGGTCATGGTGGTGAACAATGACCTGCCGGCGAAGACGGTGCCGGAGTTCATCGCGCTGGCGAAGAGCCGGCCGGGCAGGATCGACTATTCCTCGGGCGGCAACGGCAGCCCGCAGCACGTCGCCATGGAAGCATTCAAGGCGGCCACCGGCATCTACCTCGTGCACATTCCGTACCGCGGCGCGACGCAGGCCGCGCTAGACGTCATCTCCAACCAGGTGCAGACGCACATGGGCGCGGTCTCCATCGTGCTGCCGCACATCCAGTCCGGCCGCCTGCGCGCGCTGGGCGTGCCGAGCGCGACGCGCTCGCCGCTGCTGCCCAATGTGCCGACCATGACGGAGGCGGGCGTTTCCGGCTTCGAGTGGCAGACCTGGGCGGCGATCGTGGCGCCGGTGGGGACGCCCAAGCCGATTGTCGACCGCCTGAATGCGGAGTTGCTCAAGGCGGTCGGCGCACCGGATGTGCGCGAGAAGCTCATCGCGCAGGGACTGGAGCCGATCGGCTCGGCGCCGGAGGAAGTGACGCGGCGCACGCTCGCGGGACTAAAACGCATGAGCGAAGTCGTCAAGCGCGCCGGCATCCAGGCGGAGTGAGCGGAACGCATGTTCACGCGCATCGACCACGTAATGATCTGCGTCCCGGAACTCGAGCGGGGCATCGAGCAGTACCGGCGGCTCGGATTCAACGTCCATCCGGGCGGCGTGCATACCGGCAGAGGTACGCACAATGCGATCGCGTTCCTTGAGGACGATTACCTCGAACTGCTCAGCATCCGCGACAAAGCCGAGTACCTGGCGCACAGCGCGTTCGGCGGCCTGGTCGATTTGCTGGACAAGGGCGGCGGGCTGCGCTACCTCATCGTGCAAAGCGACGACCTGGCGGCCGATGTTGCGGCGATGCGCGCACGGGGCGTGGAGGTCGGCGATCCTGCCGAAGGTTCGCGGCGCACGACCACAGGACAGGAATTGCGGTGGAAGGCCGCCATGCTCGGCGAGCGCAATCCGCTGCCGCTCTTCTTCATCCAGCACCTCACGCCGGTGG
>JANNXB010000117.1:0-12704 GCA_031409355.1 Betaproteobacteria bacterium
ACGGATCATGTCGCTGTAAGGGCCGCTGGCGGTAAGCAGCGTGATCGAAGGCGGCGTCAACGGCAGCTTGACCATGACGACGGCGGTCTTTGCCCCTGCGAGCAGCTCGCGCATATGCCGCGCCGCCTCGGCGCCGCGCTCGCGAATGTCGGTGTGGGGGTTTTCGAGGTAACCGACGAAGACATCGAGGTTGTCGGTCATCCTGCGCGAGACGTTGGCGTGCAGGTCGAACACGCCGATGACCGGAACGCCTGGCCCGACGTGCTTGCGAATTAGCTCGAAGAGGTCGCCATCCGGGTCGTCCGAGCCGGTTGACAGCGCGGCGCCGTGTGAGACGACGAAAACGCCGTCGAGCTTGCCTGCGCTCTTGAACCCGGCGCCGATCTCGCCGAGGAATTCATCGAAGTAGCCCTGGTCCGCCGGTCCGCCGGGCTGCGCGAGTGCCATGCGCAGCGGCACCGGGGTCCATGGCCCGCTTTTGTCCATGTGCTCGAAGAAGCCGGGCAGGTCCTGCGTCGTCCTGCAGGTTCCCGAGCGCGCCTGGCGGATGATTTCGGCGCCGCGGATGTCGACCTTGCTGGCGAAGTCGGCGGCGGTGGTCACCGGCGAGAAGCGGTTGCACTCGATGGCGAAGCCGAGGATTGCGATGCGGGGCGATGCAGCGGACATGTCAGGAGCCCAATCGATCGAAGGGCCCGCCCACGGGCCTCAGGTGACAGGCGACCCAGTGGGCGGGTCTCACTTCCTCAAGCCTGGGCGTTTCAGTCCTGCATCGCTCGCGCACGTGGGGGCAGCGCGTGTGGAAATGGCAACCCGGCGGCGGTGCCGTCGGGCTGGGCACGTCGCCCTGCAACACCAGGCGCTCGCGCCGCAGCTCGGGATCGGGCACCGGCGCGGCCGCCAGCAAAGCCTCGCTGTACGGGTGCAGGGGAGTGCCAAACAGGTCGGCGTTGGAGGCCAGTTCGACGATCCGGCCAAGGTACATCACGGCAACGCGGTGGCCGATGTGTTCCACGACCGCCAGGTCGTGCGAGACGAAGAGATAGGCGAGGCCGAATTCCTCCTGCAGGTCGATCAGCAGGTTGAGCACCTGCGCCTGGACCGAGACGTCGAGCGCCGAAACGGGTTCGTCGGCGACGATCAGGCTCGGCTTTACCGCGAGCGCGCGCGCGATGCCGAGGCGCTGGCGCTGGCCGCCGGAGAATTCGTGCGGGTACTTTTTCATGGCATCGGCACGCAGGCCGACGCGCTCGAACAACGAGGCCACGCGCTGTTCGAGCTCCTGCCCGGCCGCGAGTTCGAAGTTGGTCAGGGGTTCGCTGACGATGGCGCCGGCCGACAAGTGCGGATTGAGCGAAGAATAAGGGTCCTGGAAAACGATCTGCATCTGCCGCCGATGCGCCCGCAGTTCGGTTTCCCCCATGTGCGAGATGTCCACGCCGTCCAGCGCCACGGTGCCGGAGGTGGGCGCGAGGAGCCGCATCACCGTTTTCGCCACGGTCGACTTGCCGCAGCCCGACTCGCCGACCAGGCACAGCGTCTCGCCGCGCGCGATGTCGAAGGTCACGCCGTCGACGGCATAGACCTGGCCTACGACGCGCGACAGCAGTCCGCGATGCACGGGGAAGTGCTTCCTCAGGCCGGTCACGCGAAGCAGGGGTGCGTTCATCGCGCCGCCCCCGGCAGGCGCGCGGCTTCCCAGCATGCGGCAAGATGCGCCGGTCCGTGAGAATCGAGCCCGGGGCGCTCGCGCTTGCAGCGCTCGAGCGCGTAGCCGCAGCGCGGCGCGAAGGCACAGCCGACGATCTCCTCGCGCAGCGAGGGCACCATGCCGGCGATCTCCTGCAGGCGGCCGCGGATATTGGTGCGCCGGCCGGCGGCCGTGCGGCGCGGGATCGAATTGATCAGGCCGCGGGTATACGGGTGCAGGGGATTGCGAAACAGCTCCGCGACCGGCGCCTCCTCGACCTTGCGGCCGGCGTACATGACGATCGCCCGCTGCGCCGTTTCCGCGACCACGCCGAGGTCATGGGTGATCAGCACGATCGCGGTGCCGAGCCGCTCCTTCAACTCGAGCATCAGGTTCAGGATCTGCGCCTGGATGGTGACATCCAATGCGGTGGTCGGTTCGTCGGCGATCAGCACTTGCGGGTTGCAAGCGAGCGCGATGGCGATCATGACGCGCTGGCGCATGCCGCCGGAGAGCTGGCGCGGGTGCTCGGCGGCCCGCCGCGCCGGGTCGGCGATGTGCACCATCGCGAGCATCTCCACCGCGCGCGCCCAGGCCGCCCGCCGGTGCAGCTGCTGGTGGATGCGCAAGGATTCGGCGATCTGCGCGCCGACCGTCAGCACCGGGTTCAGCGAGGTCATCGGCTCCTGAAAGATCATCGAGATGCGGTTGCCGCGAATGGCGCGCATCTGGCGTTCGGACAGGGACGTGAGCTCGGTGCCTTCGAGCTGCACGGAACCGCTGATCGTGCGGCCGGCGCTCTCCGGGATCAGGCGCATGATCGAGAGCGCCGTCACGCTCTTGCCGCAACCCGACTCGCCGACGATGCACAGCGTCTCGCCGCGCTTGACGTCGAACGACAGCCCGTCGACCGCGCGCACGGCGCCGTCGCGGGTGAGGAATTGGGTGCGCAAGTCGCGCACCGACAGGACAACTTCGGGATCGCTCGCCACGCTGCTCACATGCGACTCACGTGCGACTCATATGCGGCTCACATGCGCCGCGCGATGCGCGGATCGAGCGAGTCCCGCAGCCCGTCACCCACGAGGTTGATCGCGAGCACCGCGATGGCAAGCATCAGGCCGGGAAAAAAGATGATCCACGGCGAGATCTGGAAAAACGCCCGCCCGAGCGAAATCACGTTGCCCCAGCTCGGGATTTCCGGTGGCGTGCCGGCGCCAAGGAACGACAGGCCGGCTTCGATCAGGATCGCCGAGGCGCAGACATAGGTCGACTGCACGATGAGCGGCGCCACGGTGCTGGGCAGGATGTGCCGGATCATGATGAGGCGGCTGCGCGTACCGCTCGCCACCGCGGCCTCGATGTACGGCAGGCCGCGCACCGACAGCACGACGCTGCGCACCAGGCGTACGACGCGGGGGATCTCGGGGATCGAGATGGCGATGATGACGATCAGCAGGCTCGCCTTCATCAGTGTGATCAGCGCGATCGCGAGCAGGATCGCCGGGATCGCCATCAGCCCGTCCATGACGCGCATGACGATATCGTCGATGCGGCGGTAGTAGCCGCACAGCACGCCCGCGATCAGCCCGATGGCGGTCGCCACGACGGCGACGCTGACGCCGACGATGAGCGAGATGCGCGTGCCGTGCACGACGCGGCTGAAGACGTCGCGACCGAACTGGTCGGTGCCGAACCAGAATTCGCTCGACGGACGCTTCAGGCGGTTGAGCGGATCGAAGCTCAGTGGATCGCCCGCGATCCAGGGGGCGAGGAGCGCGACCGCGACGAACAGGCCGAGGATCGCGCTGCCGATGACGATGGTCGGGTTGCGGCGTATCCAGTCGAGGCTGCGCGAACTGGCGGGGACGCGCGTTGTGAGGACGGCGGCCATGGTTCAGTAGCGGATGCGCGGATCGAAGAAGACGTAGCTGATGTCGATCAGCAGGTTCACCAGCACCTTGGCGCCGGCAAAGAGGATGATCAGCCCCTGGATGATCGGATAGTCACGCTTGAGGATTGCGTCCACCGTCAGGCGCCCGAGGCCCGGAATATTGAACACGGTCTCGGTGATGACCACGCCGGAAATCAACAGGGTCAGGCCGATGCCGATGACCGTGACGATCGGCACGGCGGCATTCTTCAGCGCGTGGCGCAGCAGCACCACGATGGTGGAGACGCCCTTGGAATGTGCGGTGCGGATATAGTCCTCCGAGAGCACTTCCAGCATGCTTGCCCGGGTCATGCGCGCGATGAGCGCCATGTACACCATGCTGAGCGCGATCGCCGGCAACAGGATCGAGCGTGCAGTCTGGTCGATGCCCTGCGACAGCGGCCGGTAGCCCTGCACCGGCAGCCAGCGCAACTCGATCGCGAAGACGTAGATGAGCAGGTATCCGATCAGGAACACCGGCACCGCGAAGCCGAGGACCGAGAAGCCCATCACCACGCGGTCGATCCAGCTGCGCGCCTTCCAGGCCGCCAGCACGCCCATCGGCACCGCGAGGGCGATGGCGATCACCAGCGTCGAAACGGCCAGCACGAGCGATGGCTCGAGGCGCTGCTTGACCAGCGTCAGCACCGGCAGGTTGGAGAAGATCGACGTGCCGAGATCGCCGCGCAGCAGGTTGCCGACGTAGATGATGAACTGCTGCCAGATCGCAAGGTCGAGCCCGAGCTTGCGGCGGATTGCCTCGACGTCCGCCGGGGACGCGTCGTCGCCGGCGATGACGGCTGCCGGGTCGCCCGGCGTGAGGTGCAGAAGGAGGAAAACGAACAGCGCGACGACCGCCATCACCGGGATCGTGGCGAGCAGCCGGCGAACGATGTAGGCCGTCACCGGCGCGCTCTGTCCGGCCCGTTATTTCTTGTCAATGTTCCACATGGGTGGCACCGAGGGCATGGTCTGCACGCCGGTAAGCCTGTCGGAGCGGAAAGCGACCGGATTGCGCCACTGCGCGAAGGAGATGTAGGGCACCTGGTCGTAGGCCCGCTTCGACAATTCCACCGCCAGCTTCTTGCGCGCCGCGAGATCGGGCGCGAACGCCCACTCCTGGCGCAGGTCCTCGAAGCGTTTGTCGCAGGGCCAGCCGAACCAGGCCTTGTCGCAGCCCATGCCGATCGAGGTGTGGGTGATCGGGCTCGATGAAGTCACGACCGTGGTGCCGGTGATGAAGATGTTCCAGCCGCCCTGGGCGGGCGCCTCCTTCTTGGCGCGGCGCGAAACCACCGAACCCCAGTCCATCGCCTGGACGTCAAGCTTGAGGAAGCTCGCCTTGCGCAGCTGCTGGATCATCACCAGGTTGGCGGGCGTAATGTACTGGTGGTCGGTCGCCTGCAGGATGGTGATCGGCTCTCCCTTGTAGCCCGCCTCCTTGAACAGCTGCTCGGCCCGGGCGAGGTTCTTTGCCCCCTTGTAGGGCTCGCTGCCGGCGTCGGTTTCCATCGATACGCCGCAGCCGAAAAAGGAGAAGCACAGCGTCTGCAGGCTCTCGTCGGCGGCAATCGTGTTCAGGTAGTCGGCATTGTTGATGAGGTACAACATGGCCTGCCGCGCCTTGACGTTGTTGAAAGGTGGATGCAGGTGGTTCAGCTGCAGGATCCCCATGGTGCCCATGGCCGGGTGCGACTCGAGCTTGACGCCGGGTGTTTTCTTGAGGATCGGCAGGAAGTCGATCGCCGGGTTCTCAAGGTAGTCGATCTCGCCCGCGACCAGCGCCGATTGCGCGGTCTGCGTGTCTGAGAGCCAGATGAACTCGACCCGGTCGACCTTCACCACCTTGCCGCCGGCGTGGCCCGAGGCGGGCTCCTTGCGCGGCGCGTAGTCCTTGAACTTGACGTAGACCGTCTTGCTGCCCGGCACCCACTCGTCGCGCTTGAACATGAAGGGGCCGGAGCCGACCACTTCCTGGATCTGGGTGAACGCGTCGACCAGTGCTTCCTTCTCGCGCATCACGAACGGGATGCTGGTGCCCGTCTTGGCGAGGATGTCGATGAGCAGGCCGTAAGGCTCGGTCAGCGCCCACTCGAAGGTCTTCGCGTCCTTGGCGGTGAGGGATTTGGTGTAGCCCATGAGCTGCTTGCCGGCGCCATCACGCTTGCCCCAGCGGTTCATCGAGGCCACCACGTCCTTCGAGGTGACCGCGGTGCCGTCGTGGAACTTGAGCCCGTCGCGCAGCTTGAAGGTATAGACCTTGCGGTCGGGGCTCACCGTCCAGGTGTCGACCATTTGCGGCTTCGGGTCGAGATTGATGTCGCTGGAGAACAGCGTGTCGTAGACCATCAGGCCGTGGATCGCGGCAATGGTCTGGGTGGTCCAGAACGGATCGACCGTGCGCACGTCGGCGTGCATCGCGGCGCGCAGGACCTTTTCCTTTTGCTGCGCCAGCGCCCCCGGGGCTCCGATCGAGCCTGCTGCCGCCAGGATTGCCGTGGCCAACCACAATCGCGGGTTCTTCGCACGAGTGAGCATGGGTATCGTCCTTTGGTGAGATGACGGCAGCAGGGTCTTCGTCAAGGTATCCGATTTTCCACCCCGCGTCACTGCCTCCTAAGGCCGTCGTCGCGACAGGCAGAACCCTCGGCCGTGCAGCCAGCAATCCCGGTTGCGTTTGTGTTCGTCGATTCGCAACGAGCGGACCTTTTCAGCGCCGCCACCGGCAAATGCCTTGTCCAGGAGCGCCTCGTCGGCCTTGCTCCTCCCGCCCATGCAGGGATAGATGCCCACGTGCCCGACGAAGCCGGCGCTCCAGTTCGATCTGTTGCGCGTCGCCTTGAGGATTCGGCCGCCCCAGACGCTCGTCGTAAGCGGCACCACGATGCGCCCCCTGCGCTTGAGATTCGCGAGCCACACCTGCGACAGGTGAGTGACGCCGGCATTGACGAGAATCGCGTCGACCTTTCCCGAGTCATGAGCGAAACCGTCGGCGGCCACGACGTCAACCTGACGATAGCGCCTGAGATTCAGCCGCGAGCGGCGCGCAAGCACCTGGTCCACTTCCACGGCAATCACGCGGCCGCGTTTGCCGACCATCTCGGCCATGATGGCCGAGTAGTACCCCGTGCCGCAGCCGACGTGACAGACGGTGTCGCCCGGTTCGATGTCCAGCTGGTCGATCAGGGAAGCCAGGAAGGCGGGCAGACCGTTGTTCAGGCGGGGGCGGCGGCGGGCATCAATAGCGACCAGTACGTTATGGTAGAGATGCCTTGGATCGCTGGTTTTCGCATAGCCCCGGTCAAAAGCCCTGTCGCCCAGAATCTGCCAGGGTCCGCGTCCCAGAAAAGCTTCGCGCGGGACGCTAGCCAGTGCTTCGACAAGCCGGGCGGAGCGAAGCTTGGCGCTCCAGCGTATCTCCTCGGCATACCACCGCCTCTGAGCCTTCAGGGAGGCGCTAGCCAACGAATTTCTCGCGCATGGTGACGAATTCCTCGGCCCCGGTCGGATGGATGCCGATGGTGGCGTCGAACTGCGCCTTGGTGGCGCCGAGCTTCACGGCGATGGCGATGCCCTGGATTACCTCACCCGCGTCGGGGCCGAGCATGTGCGCGCCGACCACGCGTTGGCTGGCGGCGTCCACCACCAGTTTCATGAAGATCTTTTCCTGGCTTGCGCCCATGGTGTGCTTTAGCGAGCGGAAGGCGGTTTTGTAGATGTCCACCTTGCCGAAGCGCTCGCGCGCGACGGCTTCCGACAGTCCGACCGTGCCCATGTTTGGATTGGCGAACACGGCGGTGGGGACGTTCTCATGGTCGACCGGCGTCGGCTGCCCGCCGAACAGGGTCTTCGCCAGCGCCATGCCTTCGGCGGTGGCGACCGGCGTCAGGTTTAGCCGGTTGGTGACGTCGCCGATGGCGTGGATTGATTCCACCGAGCTCTTCGAATAGCTGTCGACCGCGATCGCGCCGTCTGCCGCCAGCTTCACGCCGGCCGTTTCGAGGCCGAGGTTGGCAGTATTGGGAATGCGCCCCGTGGCAAACATGACGAGA
Organism: Betaproteobacteria bacterium; assembly: GCA_031409355.1. Classification (GTDB taxonomy): domain Bacteria; phylum Pseudomonadota; class Gammaproteobacteria; order Burkholderiales; family SG8-39; genus RBG-16-66-20. The sequence goes on from JANNXB010000117.1 coordinate 7,676, forward strand.
TCGAATTGACCTGTTGAGCCGTCTTCGAAGGTGACGTTCAATCCCTTCTCTATTTTCGAGGGATTCTTCTTCAGTAAAACCGAAACCCCTTTCCTGCCCATCTCCTCGCCAAGCCGGGTCCCGAGCTCCGCGTCGAAGCCGCGTAGCAGCTGCGCGCCGCGGTAGGCGAGCGTCGTCGCCACGCCGAGGCCGTTGAAGATGGAGGCGAACTCGACCGCGATGTAGCCGCCGCCGACGACGAGCGCGCGCTGCGGGAGTTTTTCGAGGCTGAACGCCTCGTTCGAGGTGATCGCCAGCTCCGCGCCCGGGATGTCCGGCTTCTGCGGCCAGGACCCTGTTGCGACCAGAATGTTTTTTGCTGAAAAGGTTTTTCCCCCGAGGGAAACGGAATTGGGATCCACGACAACGGCACGGTCCCGGAAGATCGTAACCCCGGCGTTCACGAGGATGCGCTCGTAGATGCCGTTCAGGCGATCGATCTCGCGGTCCTTGTTGGCGACCAGCTTTCGCCAGTCGAACGAAGGTTCGGCGACGCTCCAGCCGAAATCGGCCGCGTCCTCCAGCTCGTCGCGGAAATGCGCGGCGTACGAAAAAAGCTTCTTCGGGATGCAGCCGACGTTGACGCAGGTGCCGCCGAAGCGGCCCGACTCGGCGATCGCGACGCGCGCCCCCAGGGTCGCGCAGACGCGGCTCGCGCGCACGCCGCCCGAGCCGCCGCCGATGGTGAAAAGGTCGTAGTCGTACTTCAGCTGGGAAATCCGCCGTGCGGCGGATCTATTTCAGGTTCTTGAGGTTCATCCCGACGAGGTCGAGGGTGGCGGCGAGCCTGGCGTGCTCGGGCTTGTCGGCGAGCCATTTCATCGCATTGGTGACGCGCTGCTCGATCTGCGCGGCCGGCATGCCCTGCACGCCGACGAACATCTTGGCGACTTCGGTCAGCCCCGCGGCCGCGGCGTCGCCGCCGATTTCGCGCAGCTTGGCCTCGATCGCCGCGCGGTCGAGGTTGGTCACCAGCTTCATGGTTTTTTCATCGCTCATGGCGTTTCCTCTCGCTATTCGGCGCGCATTTCGGCAGATAGTATATAGCGTCCGGATGTCCGCCGGGCGCGCCCCTCGGCCACCAGCTTGTCCAGATGCGCGGTGAGCGAACGCATCGCCACCGGGTGCAGTTTCGGTGAAACATCGTCATAGACGTCGCCCACCAGCTCTTCCAGCGTCGATTCGCCGCGGCGCCCGAGCGCGGCGGCGACCTTCGCTTCCCGGGCGAGGCGGTGCGCCACCAGGCGCTTCACTTCCTTGTGCGGCGCGCCGATCAGGTAGCCGTGCCCCGGAGCGATGATGCCGATGTCCACGCCAAGCAGCTTGTCCAGAGAGGCGAGGTAGGCGCGCATGTCACCGTCGGGCGGGTTGATGACCACGGTGGAGCCCTGCATCACGTGGTCGCCCGTGAACAGCATCCCGGTTTCCTCCAGCAGGTAGCACAGGTGGTTGGAGGCGTGGCCCGGCGTGTGGATGGCGCGCATGTGAAGGTTTCCGAGCGTGACGCGGTCGCCGTCGGCGAGGATTCGGTCCGGCGCATAGGCCTGGTCCTGGCTGGCGCCGGCGGGCGCGCGCAGCCCCATCACCTGCGCTCCCGTCGCGGCCTTGAGCGCGGCGGCGGCGGGCGAATGGTCCATATGCGTGTGCGTGGTGAGGATCCAGCGAATTCGGCTCCCACTACGGCCGGCGCCGGCTTCAAGGATTTTCGCGACGTGCGAATCGAGCGCGGGACCCGGGTCGATCACCGCGATCTCTTCCTCGCCCACCAGGTAGGTGTTGGTGCCGGGGCCGGTCATCGCGCCCGGATTGGGCGCGGTGAGGCGCGTGACGTAGCGGTCGAGACGCTTCGGAATGCCGGGCTGGATCACGAAGCAGGTGTCGCCTTTTTCCCCGGGATCGCTCCAATGAATTTCGAAGTAGGGCGCGTCGGCGCGGCGGAACAGGCGCTGCGAGCCTTCGTGGTCTAGCGCCCAGCAGGCGGCGTTGACTTCGATGTCGCCCAAGCTGTTCGCGTGCACCAGCGCCGCGCGCGGCGTCTGGATGGCGGCGAGGTCGGACAGCGTGCTGCGGGTCGGGAAGATGAGATCGATCTCGCCGCGCTTGCCGCGCTCGATCGCCTCGCGCGGGCTGATCCAGACGCTGTGCACGGTCTCGGAGCGGTCGTGCGCGCCGTGCTGGCCTACGGGCGCGCAGGCGACGAAGAAGCGCGTGCTGAAGCGCCGCGGCCGGCCGGGCGCCGTGATCCAGTGGCTGTAGTAGGCGATTTCGTGCGCGTGGATGTACAGATCTTCCTTCTCCAGAAACTCGCTGAACTGCAGGTTGCCGGCATTCAATTCATTCCTGAAAGGTTCCAGGTTCTCGGCGCGTCGGGGATCTATCGGAAGATTTTCTGAATCAAAAACCAGAAGAATCCCGGATTCCTCGAAGCACTCGCGCGCCGCTGCGATCCAGAAGGCGAGGCCGCCCGAGGGCAGGCCCATGCGCGCGCTTGCCTGCGCGTCGTCCAGGCCGCGCACGCGCCGCGCCGCGCGCTCGCCGGCATCGTCCTCGTCCAGAGCGCCGCCGGGAAACACGAACGCGCCAGGCAGGAAAGCCGCCTTGCTCGTGCGCTGGAGCATGAACACTTCGGGCGCGCCCGATGCTTCGCGCAATAGCAGGATGGTCGCCGCCGGGCGCGGCGTGAGCTTTTGTTCGGTCAAGCGCTGCGGCCGGCCCGGTCTTTGTCGTTCTGGGCTTTGATCATGGCGCGTGCCTGTTCCCAGTCGGCATCGCTGAGCTTGTCCAGGCCGGTGAAGCCCGCGCCGTTGGCGAGATAACCCGCGCCATCGACCGCGATGGTTTCGCCGGTGAGCCATTCGCAGCCGTCGGCCATGAGGAAGGTCGCGAGGTTCTGCAGCTCGGGCATCTGGCCGATGCGGCGCATCGGGTTGACGTCGTTCGAATCCTCAAAGCTGCCGCCGGGGCGCAGGCGCTTGGATGCGCCTTCGGTGGGGAAGGGGCCCGGCGCGATCGCGTTCAGGCGGATGCCGTAGCGGCCCCATTCGACCGCGAGCGACTTGGTCATCACGTGCAGGCCGGCTTTCGACATCGCCGAGGGCACCACGTAGGGCGAGCCGGTATGCACCCAGGTGACGAGGATCGACAGCACCGATCCCTTGTGGCCGCCCGCGATCCAGCGCTTGCCCACGGCGTGCGTGACGTAGAAGCTGCCGTGGAACACGATGTTGGCGATGGCGTTGAAGCCGTTCGGCGTCAGGTCCTTGGTCGGGCTGATGAAATTGCCGGCGGCGTTATTGACCAGACCCGTGAGCGGGCCGGCGGTGTCCCAGATGTGCTGCACCATCGCGTCCACCGCCTGCGCGTCGCGGATGTCCACGGCGTGGGTACCGACCTTGCCGCCGTGCGCGGCCATTAAATCGTTGGCAGTGGCATCCAATACCGCGCCACGGCGGCCGGCGATCCAGACCTCGGCACCGAGCTGCAGGTAGCGCGTGGCGATTTCCTTGCCCAGACCGGTGCCGCCGCCGGTGATGAGGATGCGCTTACCTTTTAGCAGGCCTTCCTTGAACATGGCGTTCCTCTCCGCGAAGAACGCCTATTTTACGGGCGAGTCAGGCCAGCGATACGGAGGCGCCGGCGAAGGCCTGCACGATGGTCAGACCGGGCCGGTCGATGCGGAAGCAGGCGCCGGGCGTCAGGACCACGTCCTTGCGGCTGTTTTCTTCGGTGATCCAGACCGTGCCTTCGCTGGCGCAGATGGTGCTGCCAACCGCGTCGAGGATCTTGAGGGTCTGTCCGCGGGCGAGCCGCAGGGCGCCGGAAGCGAGTTCGAGTTTCATGCTGTTCTCCTTTGCAGTCGGTTGCGGTTTCGCTCAGCCCAGGCGCGCGATCCAGCGTACCGGACGTCCCGGCCGCAGGCGTGCCATCGCGCGCGTGGCCAGGGAACCGAGCGAGCCGAACAGCCATGCGAGACCTTCACGCATCGCCTGGTTGCGCTCGCGGTGCGCCTGGCCCGAGATGCGGCGGCGCAGGGCGACGGGGTCGTTGTGGAACTCTTCCATGATGTAGCGGTTCATGCATAGCTCCTTGTATTTGACATGCGAATGATGCATCCTTGCTGCAGCGCAATCAAACGAGAAATTTGCACTTCTGACATGCAAAAAGGTAATGCCAATCAGTCTCCCAGGCTGCCCTCCCTAGACTTGCTCAAGGGCTTCGAGGCGGCCGCGCGGTTGCTGTCGTTCACCAAGGCGGGCGGCGAGCTCTTCCTGTCGCAGTCGGCCGTCAGTCGGCAGATCCAGGAACTGGAGGAGCAGCTCGGCGTGCGCCTGTTCGAGCGGCGCCACCGCGCCCTTGAGCTGACCGAGTCCGGCCAGGCGCTGTATGCCGCTTCCGCCCAGGTCCTCGCGACGATGCGCAGCGTCACCGACCGGCTGCGCGCGACGCAGAGCCGCCCCACGCTGTCGGTGACCACTTCGCAGTCCTTCGCCTCGCTCTGGCTGATACCGCGCCTGGCGGGCTTCACGCGCACGCACCCGGACCTCGATGTGCGCATCAGCGCCGACACGCGGGTGCTTGACCTGGAGCGCGACGGCCTCGACCTCGCGATCCGTCACGGGCCGGCGACGCTCGCCGGCGGCAACGCGGTGAAGCTGTTCGGCGAGCGCGTGTTTCCGGTGTGCAGCCCGAAGCTGATGCAGGACCCGAAGCGGCCGCTGCTCGAACCCGCGGACCTGCGCCACCACGTGCTGCTGCAATACGACGATCCGGAGGGCCGCCACCCCTGGATGCACTGGAAGACCTGGCTCGAGGCCGAACGCATGGCCGACCTGCGGCCCGCGGGCAGCCTGACCTTCTCGGGCTATGACCAGATCATCCCCGCCTGCATCGCCGGCCACGGCGTCGCGATCGGCCGCAGCCCGCTGGTGCGCAAGATGATCACCTCCGGCGAACTGGTGGCGCCCTTCAAGCGCACCACCGACCCGGCGCG